>JBCCHV010000046.1 GCA_039028635.1 Acidobacteriota bacterium | reverse complement strand
CTTCGACCTGCGCACCGGGGACACCGTGTCGGGCCAGGTGCGTCAGCCCAAGGAAGGGGAGCGCTACTTCGCCCTGATCAAGGTCGAGGCGGTCAACTTCGAGCATCCCGAGCAGGCGCGCAACAAGATCTTCTTCGACAACCTGACGCCGCTCTATCCGGAGGAGCGTCTCAAGCTCGAGGTTCCCGGCGACATGGCGTCCCGGGTAATGGACCTCGCAACACCTATGGGGAAGGGCCAGCGCGCCCTGATCGTGGCTCCGCCGCGTACCGGCAAGACGATGCTGCTGCAGTCGATTGCCCATTCCCTCGAGAAGAACCATCCCGAGACCATCCTGATCGTGCTGCTGATCGACGAGCGCCCCGAGGAAGTGACCGACATGCAGCGTTCGGTGCAGGGAGAGGTGGTCTCCTCGACCTTCGACGAGCCGGCGACCCGTCACGTCCAGGTGGCGGAGATGGTCATCGAGAAGGCCAAGCGCCTCATCGAGCACCGCAAGGACGTCGTCATTCTCCTCGACTCGATCACTCGTCTGGCGCGGGCCTACAACACCGTCCAGCCGCCCTCCGGCAAGGTGCTCTCGGGTGGTATCGACGCCAACGCCCTGCATCGTCCGAAGCGATTCTTCGGCGCCGCCCGCAACATCGAGGAGGGGGGCTCCCTGACCATCATCGCGACCGCCCTGGTGGACACCGGCAGCCGCATGGACGACGTCATCTTCGAGGAGTTCAAGGGCACCGGTAACTGCGAGATCCACCTCGATCGCAAGCTGGTGGACAAGCGCGTCTTCCCGGCGATCGACATCAACAAGTCCGGTACCCGCAAGGAAGAGCTGTTGATGGAAGAGGACGAGCTGCGCCGGGTCTGGGTGCTGCGCAAGGTCCTCAACCCGCTCTCGACGGTGGAGAGCATGGAGCTGCTCCTCGACAAGCTGTCCAAAACCAAGGCCAACCAGGACTTCCTCAACGCAATGTCGAGATAAGGAAGGTCTTTGCCCAAGCTCCGCGTCGGCATCGTCAATTATCTGAACAGCAAACCGCTCGCGTGGGGCTTTCTCAAGGGGCATCACGCGAACCTGTTCACGCCGACCTTCCATCCGCCGGCGCTGGTCGCGCGACTGCTGGCGCAAGGCAGTCTCGACGTTGGCTTGATCCCGTCGATCGAGGTGCCGCGCATTGCCGGTCTGGAGATCATTCCGGACCTCTGCGTGGCCGCCGAGCAGGAAGTGCGGAGCGTTCTGCTGGTCTCGCGTCGCCCGATCGAAGCGGTGCGCACCGTCGCCCTCGACCACAACAGCCGAACCTCCGCCGCGCTGCTTCGCATCCTGCTGCGCGAACGGTTCGAGCGCGATCCGGAGTTCGTCTCCCAGGCGCCGGAGATCGAGACCATGATGCGCCAAGCGGACGCCGCCCTGGTGATCGGCGATCCGGCACTCAAGATCGACCGCGACCGCTACCTGGTGCTCGACCTCGCCGCCGAGTGGATGGCGTTGACCGGCCTGCCCTTCGTCTTCGCCGTTTGGGCGGTGCGGGCGACGGTCGATTTTCCCGATCTCGCCTTCTACTTCAAGACCAGCCTGCGGCACGGCCTCGGCTCTCTCGATACGCTGGTACGGGAGGCGGCGGCGGAGCTCGCCCTGGAAACCGCCGAAGTCCGCTCCTACCTGACCGAAAACCTGTCCTTTTTTCTCCGTGAGGAGCAGCGCAAGGGCCTCGAGGAGTTCTATCGCCGGGCCCACCGCAACGGCCTGCTGGAGGCCGAGCCGGCCTTGACCTTCCGAACCTGAGGTTGCCCGGCAGGGCACGATTCAATAGATTGGTAGAGCTATGGACTGGAAGCCATCTGGACGCCCCGTCTCCGAGATCTACGACGATGTCCTCGCCGGCCGCCGAATCAGTGCCGGTGACGCCCACACCCTGCTGCTCGAGGGCGATCTCCTCGAGGTCGGAGTGGTTGCCGACGAGGTCCGCAACCGCTTCAACAATGCCGGTGTTGCGACCTACAACATCGATCGCAACATCAACTACACCAACGTTTGCGTCTACAAGTGCCGCTTTTGCGCCTTCTACCGCAAGCCGGGCGATCCCGAGGGCTACCTCTTGCCCTTCGAGGAGATCGGCCGCAAGATCGAAGAGACCCTGGCCCTCCACGGTACCGGCATCCTGATGCAGGGCGGGGTGCACCCGAAGCTCGGGCTGTCCTACTACGTCGACCTGCTGACCTACATCCGCGAGCACTACCCGGAAGCCCATATCCACGCTTTTTCGCCGCCGGAGGTGAAGTTCATCGCCAAGAAGGAGCGGATGAGCTTCTACGACGTCATCGCCGCCCTCAAGGCGGCGGGCCTCCAGTCGATCCCGGGTGGCGGCGCCGAGATTCTGTCGAACGACACCCGCAAGCGGATTCTGGCCCACCCCAAGACCTCCGCCGACGAGTGGATCGACATCATGCGGCAGGCTCACCGCAACGGCCTACGCACCTCGGCCACCATGATGTACGGCATGGGCGAGCCCCTCGAGGCGAGGGTCGAGCACTTCCAGCGGATTCGCGATCTGCAGGACGAGACGGACGGCTTCACGGCCTTCATCTCGTGGACCTTCCAGAGCGATAACACCGACCTGCCGGATATTCCCGAGACCTTTGCCGATGAGTATCTGCGCACCCTTGCCGTGTCGCGGCTGTTCATGGACAACATCGCCCATCTGCAGACTTCCTGGGTGACCCAAGGCAAGAAGATCGGTCAGGCCGGGCTGCGCTTCGGCGCCGACGACATGGGCTCGATCATGATCGAGGAGAACGTCGTCTCGGCCGCCGGCACCGCCTACAAGATGAGTCAGGCGGAGATGGAGCACCTGATCCGTGCGGCCGGCTACGAGCCGCGCCAGCGCACCAATCTCTACGAGCGCTTCGTGTCGCCCGAGGACACGGTCGAGGCCGCCGAGCGCTACCAAGGAGCTCTCACCCCCGAGAACCGGCCCAGCGCCGCTGCCCTGCCGATCATCGGTTAGGGGAGTGGGTCCTTACCCCTGCGAGAGCCCTACCCGCTGTCTCGCAGCTGAAGGTCGGTGAGATGGTCGGGCCAGAGTGAGGGTTCGTAGCAGCAGCTCTCTTTGCTACCGGGCGGGCCCGTGCGGGCCCGCCCGTTCCTGTGAAGACCTACTGCTGGGGAGGTCTGTTCCGCAGGAATTGAGCTTCGAAAGCTCTTAGCCGGTCGATCTGCTGCTGAGCCTCGTTTCTTCTCTCGGTGGCGGCTGCAGTGTTCTGGGCATTGCTTTCTCCCCCGATGAATCTTCCGCCGTTTCTGAACACGTCTCTCTGCAAGATGCTCCTGTTCGCGCTTTCACTTTTTCCGTTGTCTCCTCGTTCCGCACTGAGGACTGCAAGCTCTCCGTTTGCCAGCTCGATTTCTCCTTGGAGCTCGGAGATCTTTTGGTTGATTATGTTTCTTACGTCTGTAGGAGCTCCTTGAACATCGTTCTGGACGGAGGCGGAATCATCGGCCCGAGAGCTCGAGTTCGCACCGGAGACCACGCTGCCAACGCCTACGACAATACCGGCGGCTGCAATGACTGGAGCGGCAACTTCGAGGGCTATGATTCCGAGACCGACTCCCATCACGCTCAGGGCCAGGGAGACCTCGGCTTCATCTTCAGGGGTCTGCGCGGCCCTTCCATCGGGATCGATGAAGTTCACCGGATTGCTGTTGGCGTACTCGTAGAGATTCCAGCCCGTCCTCGCCGGGTCGACGTTGGCGAACCGCATCCACAGGGGGATGTAGCTGCGGGCCAGCATGTAGTAGGTGGCCTCGTGGCGGTCGAGCTCGTGGCCGGCGAACTGTGCGGCGCGTTCCTGGTGGCCGCCACCCGAGGCGAGGGCGCCGTAGGGGTAGAAGTTCCAGCGCCCTACGTCGTTGCCACTCTGGTCCGTGACCAGGCGGTTCGATCCCAGATGGTCCTGATGGAAGTAGTGCTTTTCGCCTTGGCCGTCACGGGTGGCGATCAACCCCTGAGGCCCATGAACCAGGTCCTTGAGGAACTCCCAGTGTTCCCCGGGTTGGGAGGGGGAGACGTAGCGCCCCCAGCCGGTGACCCGGTGCTCGCGTAGGACCTTCCCGTCGCGGTCGCGCAGGGTCCAGAAGCGTTCACCGGTGGTGGCATTGAAGCTCACCCAGCGGAAGTTGCCCGGACCGTAGGCGTGGTATTCCTCCGCCGGCTGCGGGAACTGGGTGATGATGGTCGACACCATGTTGTAGGCGTCGTGGCTGAGCTCGAAGATGGGATTGGCCGCCGGTCCCACCCGCACCACGTTGCCAGCAGCGTCGTAGACCGTGTCCGGCGGTCGGTTGACGTTGCCGATCAGGCGGTTCTTGCCATTGATGTTGAAGCCGGCGGCTCCGCCGCCATCGCGGGCGACGCTGGTCAGGTTGTCCTTGAGATCGTAGGTGTAGGTCTCGAACCGTCCGGCCACGGCGGCGGTGCCGCGTACCAGCCGGCTGACCTCATCGTACTCGTACTTGTCGACCCCGATGCTCCAGATGTTTCCGGCGCCGTCGTACTGGTAGTCGCCGGAGTCGAAGTAGAGGGTGTTGCCGGCGGGACCGCCGTAGTGCTTGAAACGGGCTGGCCGCTGCATGCCGTGGGCCCCCTGGGTGCGATCCGTATGGGCCAGGTTCGAGTAGTCGATGCGGTGGATCTGGAAGTTCGGGTGGTACTTGTACTGCGCCCACAAATCGTTGTCGAGCTCGGAGGAAATCTCGACTGGCAGGCCCTGGTTGAGGGTGCGTTCGACCTCGTGATGGGGCGGCTGGTCGTCGAACGGGTCGTTGCAGTACTGCCAGTCGTTCTGGGGTGTGTCGACGCAGGTCGGGTAAATGGTCGAGACGACGTTGCCGACGTGGTCGTATTCCCAGCTCTGATCGAATGTGTGGCCGAACTCCTCCTCAGGAATCGGCGTGTTGGGAAACTGCAGCTGGATTCGGCGATTGCTCATCTTGCCGAGACGCCCCTTGTACTGGTAATCCTCGACGAACATCCAGTCGATGCCCGGCGGCGGATAGTTGTGGCGTTTGGCTTGGACGATCTTGCCGAGACTGAAGTTGCCCTGCGAGTTTGCGGTGCCCCACTCGAACTCTTCCCAGACGCGACCGCTCGGCTCGCGCACCTCGACCAGCCGCGCATCGCCGTCGTATTCGTGGAGCAGGGTGACGAATCCGTTGGCGACTTCCCGCGGATTTCCCAGAGGGCCGGGCTTGAAGGTGATCTTGCCCAGTCCGGCGGTCGAGCCGATTTCGGGGTGGCTTTCGGAGATCAGGATCTCGCGATTGTCCAGTTCGAAAAGACGCTGCTGTACGAGGGCGAAGGTGTCATTACTCAGTCGTTCCAGACCGATGATTTGCCCTTTGGGGTCGTAGCGCGTCGCCAAGGCATACAAGGGATTTCGCACCAGAACCCTTCGGCCAAGGCCGTCAAACTCGGTGGTTGTCAAGACCGTCGAGGTTGCGGCCGCCGAAGTCTGGATCTCGACCTCGGAGCTCATCTCGCGCTCGCCCTTGTAGAAGCGCTTTTCGGTGGTGCCGTCCGGTCGGGTGATCAGTTTGGCCCGGCCGACGGCGTCGAACTGCGAGAACTTGGTGGCGCCGTTGGCGACCGATGCCCCTTCCGGTTGCATCGTGGTGATCGCTGTGACGCGTCCCAGCGGGTCGTAGGTGGTGAGGCGTTCCGACCGCGTGGTGGCCGCTTGCCCCGTTGGGCGATTTCGCAGCTCCCGCTGCAACCGGCCGAAGGGGTCGTAGACCAGGAGCTCGTTGGCGAACACGGTGGTGCCGAACTTGCGCTCGACTTCGATGGTCGCCGGCTGATCGGCCTCATTGCTGTAGATCAGCGTCGTGGTCGCTTCGCTGAGCGAGGTGGTCGGGGTCGACTGGGTGGGCCGACCGAGGACGTCGTAGGCGATGTCCGTTCTTTGGCCGGAGGGATTGAAGGTCGCCGTCGGGAGACCCGTGTTGCGATCGATGACGGCGCGGAAGCGGTAGGGGAAGGAGCCGATGCGAGTGCTCGAGCGGGTCATCGAGGTGTTGCCGTGGTCGAAGGTGAACTTAGTGTCGCCTTCGCTGCCCTGGACGTTGCAGACGCCGGGGGCCAGGGTGCCGTTCTCGCCGCCGGCGATGACCTCGAGCTCGATCATGCCGGCGTTGGATCCGGCGGTGCCGCCGAGGGTGTACTTGGTGACCACGTCGCGGGCATTTTCGCTGGTTGCGCGGCGCCGCTGGCGAATGCACTTGACCGTGCCCTTGTCGTCGAAGGCGTAGTCGGTGCGGTAGGTGACGCCGTTCTCGCTCTGGGTCTTGGCATCGAAAGTGGTCAACAGCCATCGCTCGTTCTGTTTCGGCAGGTAGGTCTGCGGTGATCCCATCGTGATGTAGCCGGTGGTCGAGCTCTCGGGACGAGCCGTCGCTGCCCCGACATTGAAGTCCGTCGTGTGGGTTACGACTCGCTCGCTGCCGAGGAAGTCGTCGATGAAGCGAACGGTCTCCTGGTTGCCGGCGCCATCGTGGTGCTCCCTTCGTGTCTCCTTCCATTTGCCTGCGTCCTGCAGGAAGATGGTCCGCTCGCGCACCGGCACCGGGTCCACCTGCCAGCAGCTGGCTTCGTCCCGGAACAGCAGGGTGGCGCTGCAGCCGGTGCGCCATTCCATGGCGTAGCGAACGTATTTTTCTCGCATCACGTCACAGGAAAGAAGCCCGCACTGGCTGATGCGTTGGGAGAGGAAGATGCGGTCAGAGTCCTCCGTGCCTTGGGAGATGGTCTTGGTGAACGGCAAGCCCGCGTCGGTGATCTGCCAAGAGCTGATGGGGTCGTTGGCCGAAGGTGACTGGCGCCCCTGGGTGATGGCATTGAAAAACTCTTCGCGGATGAAGACGCCAGCAACGGTGGGGCCGTCGACCTGGGTCTTGCGATAGTCCGGTCGCTTGCAGCCCGGTCCGAAGAGCTCGCCGTTGCCGACGTTGGTGTTGGGCTCGATGTCGTTGAAGTAGGTCCACTTGGCGATCTGCGTCCCGTCCGGACCGTGGTGACTTTTCTCGCCGATTCCATATCGGCTGAAGAACCAACCTGTCGGTGGGTTGGGTGGGCTGGGGTCGTAGTTGCACTGGGTGGGGAAGTGCCAGGGCTCGTAGTCGTATTCAAAGCGCCCGCGGGCCGGCAGAATCACCTGTTGGACCTTGCCGCTGCGCGAAAAATCCGTGAAGTACTGGAACTTGTACGGTTGCGACAGGGGAATGGAGATCTCGGTCAGCAGCGGGACCGTCATCGTGCTCGAGGCCTGTCCCAGGTTGCCGGTCGGATCGTGCGGTCGACCGCGGTCGACCTCCGGATTGCTGTACGAGAAGACGAACTCCGCGTAGGACTCGCCGATGGCGGCGACGCGTATCTTGTTGAGAATCCGCTTGAGATCACCGAGCTCGTCGCCGTTGGGGAGCTGCAGCTTGTCGCCGGTCTGGGCGTCGCCTCCGGCGCGGTTGGCCGAGTCGCGCCAGAAGAAAATCTTGTGCTCGCGTTGGGTGCTGTCGCTGATTTTCCACTCCTCGACGTTGCCGGAGATGGCGGGATAGGTGAAGCTGATCTGGTTGTCGTAGCCGTCGAGGATCTTGTGCAGCCGCCAGCAACCGGTGGCCCCGCCGCCGCAGCCGAAGGTGCCCTCGGGACCGTTGTGGCGCTTGAACCGGGACACGGTGCCGTTCGGATGCTCGACGTCCACCGTCGAGGAATTGCGCTGCTTCATGCGCAGACGGCTGCTGTCTTTGGAGTAGAAGAGCGGCAGACCGTTGTTGTCGTTGTCCCGCCCCGGGAGATGGGTGAGCACGTGGGAGCTGCCGTGAGGACTGATGTACACCCAGGCATCGGAATCGAGGGTGGTGAGATCGCGGTTCGGCCAGGTGAGCTGATCGAGGGCGGCCATTCCGCTCGGCGCGTCCGGCGGGAACAGCTTGCCAAAATGGATCTCCCAACCCAAGCCGGCGTTGCTGCTGCGCTGGGGTAGCGCGATCTGGGTGGTCGAAAACGTGGAGACGCAGTTCGCCGGGCTCAGGCAGGCGATGGATGCGTGGTCGAAGGTGTCCGAGTTGTAGATTGCCCGAAACTGGTAGCTCAGGTGCGGGCCGACGGTGAAGGTCTGGCCCAACGGGATGCTCAAGGTGAGGTTGCCGTTGGCGGTGTTGATGGCATCGATTTCACCGTCGGTGATGAAGGGATTGTTGGGGACGAAGCCGCGCAGAGATGGAATTTTCTCGTCGATCAGGTCGGCGCCGCCGTTGCCGTCCGGTGGGTCGTTGGCGGGGATCCGCTGCCGGATCGCGGCGCCATCGCCGGAGGCTGCGCCGTCGTTGGAGTCCTGGTCCGCGGTGCTGCCATCGGCGACCGGGACGGGTCGTAGCCGGAGCTTTGCGAGGCGCTGCTCGGTCGGCAGCGCGAGATCGTCGAGAGCCTTACCCTCGAGGGACAGCCTCCTCAGCCGGTTCCCGGAAGCGACCCAGACACTGTGCGAGACGGGGTCGAACACCAGGTGCTCGAGGTCGTCCGGCTCGCCGAACGGTCGCGATTTGCTCTGGCGGTCACCTCGGGAGTCGAGATGGATCAGCTCCGGCCCCACGGCCACCCACAACCCGCCTCGACCGTCCGGTGCCAGCGCCAGGGCCCCGGCGACCTTGGCGAAGGGGCTCTCCTGACCACCGCGAAGGCGGAAGACGCCGTCTGCGCGCGCCACCCAGAGCGTGCCGTCGGAAAATGCGAGGTCGTTGATCGGCTGGCCCAGGGATTCGCCGAGGGACAGGCCCGAGATCGCGTCATAGGCGCCGAGGCGCCCGCCGGCGGCGACCCAGAGGGTCGATCCCTCGGGTTCCATGGCCATGGCGACCGCCGGCGCGGGCAGCTCGAGGCTGTCGAGGTGTTGCCCGGCTGCGCCGACGTTGATCAGGCGCGAGCCGGCCGCGATCCACAGCGCGCCGTCCCCCGGCACCACCGCCATGGCGGCCGGGGCCCGGGCGTCGAGGTCGAGGTCGAGATGCCAGAGGTCCGATCCCGCGAGCTCGCGAACGGTGAGACGGTCGGTGCCGAGGAGCCAGACCCGCGCGCGGGCTTCATCGAAGGCCACGGCCCGGGTCGGTTGCCGAGAAACGGTGCTCAAGGCCGAGTCCTCGCCGACCCTCACCGCGCCGAGCTCTCCGGTGAGCCAGAGCTCGGTGCGCGGGCCCTCGCCGGCCTGGATGGTGAAGCAAAGAAAAATCATGAGCAGGTTGAGGTGCACGGCTCGGACGGATGATCTTGAAGGGCGTCTCATGGCTGAATCTCCGTGGCTGAAGTCTCGTTCTTTGGAGGTCTGGCGGCGAAAAAAGGCGGCGGCGGATCGGTGG
Organism: Acidobacteriota bacterium; assembly: GCA_039028635.1. NCBI lineage: Bacteria > Pseudomonadati > Acidobacteriota > Acidobacteriota bacterium. Next base: position 42,881 of record JBCCHV010000046.1, on the reverse strand, counting down.
GCCAGTGCGTGGTGGCCTGGTGTGACGTCTCTGGCACCCTCCGACACGCCGCCGAGATCACGTCATGGGGAAGCCCCAGAGCAACGGCGATGCCAGCCCATTTCTCACCCTCGACGGACGTCTGTCGGAGCTCGGGGGAATCTCGAGTAGAACTGATTAAGATTTTTTTAATGAGTGACTTGCAAGATCTTTAGGAGCCCTCGTCGGGAATCTCGGAGGGCTCCTGGAGAAGGTCGCCGCAGTGCGAAATCGCACGCCCTGTTCGTCGGCGCACGGTCGGCCATGAAACTTCAGGAGCTGCGATACCCTTGGTTGGAGACCTCCCGGCGACCCGGGGCGGGCTGTGCCGGAAGGGCTCGAGCGCCATGGATACACCGACCGTTCCGGGACGACATTCCGCGGCCTATCCGCCGACCGAGACCGATGCCGCCTTGCCGACGGGGGCCCGCGTCGGCCGCTTCTTGCTCCTCCATCTGGCCGGCCGGGGCGGCATGGGCGAGGTCTATGCGGCCTACGATCCGGAGCTCGAGCGCAAAATCGCTCTGAAGTTCCTTCTCGAGAGTGGGGACGAGGGAGAGGAGCAGGAGCGGCTGCGCCGCGAGGCGCGCGCGATGGCGCGTCTGCAGCATCCCCACGTGATCACCATCTACGATGTCGGTTCCTACGGTGGGCGCCTCTTCGTCGCCATGGAGTTCATCGCCGGGACGACCTTGGCGAGCTGGCTGGGGGAGCGCCAGCGGGACTGGCGAGAGATCTTGCCCCCGTTCCTCCAGGCCGCCCAGGGACTGGCGGCGGCCCACGCGGTGGGCGTCGTCCATCAGGACTTCAAACCCTCCAACGTGATGCTGGGCCCCGGCGGTGCGCGGGTGGTGGACTTCGGTCTCGCCGCCGGGCGGTTCGTCGGCTCCTCCGGGGAGGCTCCCCTGGGCACTCCGGCCTACATGGCTCCGGAGCGCCGGGCGGGCCGACCGGCCGATGCCCGATCGGACCAGTACAGCTTCGCCGTCGCCCTCGGTCGTGCCCTCGAGCAGGCGTCGGGACGTGTGCCGCGGTGGCTACGTCGGGTGATCGAGATCGCGACCGCCTCGGCGCCCAGCGACCGCTTCGTTGCCCTCGACGACTTGCTCGCCGAGATCGCTAGAGGGCGTCGCCGCGGCCGGCGCCGAGTGGCCCTCGCCGCGGGTCTGTTCGTCGTTCTCCTGGTTGGCGGCTTGGCCTTCCGAGGGGCACTGGTCGGGGCGCCTTCGCTTTGTTCCGGAGGCGCCGAGCGCTTGGTGGAGGTCTGGGGCGAGGGCCCCAAGGGAGAGATCGAGCGCGCCTTCGCGGCGTCGCAATTGCCCTTCGCGGGACAGACCTTCGCCCTGGTCGAAGCCGCCGGTGACCGGTATGCGAGGCAATGGCGTGAGACCTATGAAGAGTCCTGCCGAGCCACCCATGTGCTGGGGGAACAATCGGAGCGCCTTCTCGACCTCCGCATGCAGTGTCTGACGACTCGACTGGCGGAGTTCCGTGGCCTGCTGGAGGCGTTTGTGCAGGCTGATGCGGCGGTGGTCTCGAACTCCACCCGTGCCCTCCTGCGCCTGACGCCGGTGGAATCTTGCTCCGACCTCGTCTTGCTCCATCGGCTACCTGACTTGCCCGCCAACGTCGAGGCGCGGCGCGAGCTCGAGACGGCCCGAACGGCGGTGGCGAGGGCCCGTGCTGGACGGCTGGCTGGGCGGGAGCCGCCGGAGATGGTTCTCGATCGGGCGCTGGCCGTGGCTCGCCGTCATGGCTACACCTTGATCGAATCGGAGGCCCTCTTCGAGCAGGCGCTCCGAGAGCCCGATCCGGGCCGGGCCACGGAGCTCCTCGACGGCGCCCTGCGGGCGGCAATCTCGGCCGACGCCCGAGCCCTCGAAGCGGACAGTTACCTGGAGCTGATGAATCAGTTGGGCTTCTTTCAATCGCGCTACGACAAGGGAGTGCGTTTCGGGCTCTTGGCGGAGGCGGCGCTGCGCACTCTCGGCGACGGTCACGCCGACCGCTGGACTGTGTACCACGTCGGCCGTGGGAATTTGGAGTTCCGGCGCGGCCAGCTGGCGGAGGCGCGGCAGCATTACCTGCGGGCTCATCGCGTGGCGCGGGAAGCGGGCATTGGAGACGATCCTCGGAGGGCCAACCTCTACACCAACCTCGGAATCACCGAGGGACCCGGCGAGGCGGCCCAGGAGGCGGCGCTCGAGTATTTGACGCGCGCGGTCGAGATCCAGGAGGCCGCCTACGGGGCCGGCAGTCCGCAGCTCGGTCCGGCGCTGATCAATCTCGCCGGGAACCATGCTTCCCACGGACGCTACGGCGAGTCCTTGCGACTGGCGCTGCGCTGCCTCGAGAATCAGCTGGGGTATTTTCGCCGAGACCACCGCGACATGGGCTATCCGCTCCTGCTGATGGCCCAGATCTACAACGCCGCGGGTCGACCGGAGCGGGCCGAGCCCTACTTGCGGCGGGCCGAGACCTTGGTCGATGAAAAGCTGGTGGAGAACGTCTACCTCGGTGCTCTCACCCGGCTGACGGTGAGCGAGACGGCGCTCGAGCTCGGTCAATGGCAACGTGCCTGGGCGGCCCAGCGGCTGGCGGCCCAGGCATACCGTGAGGGCCTGTCGGACCACCACTCCTTTGCCCTCTCCTTTCGCTTGCAGTCGGGACGTCTTCATCTCGCCGACGGCGATCTGGCGGCGGCGCTGGAATGGCTCGCCGCGATTCCCGGTCAGGCGACCTCATCGGTCGTGGAGCAGCGGGATCGCTGGCGGGGCTTGCTCGCCCTGGGCCAAGCTCGGCTTAGAGCGGGAGAAAGGGATGCAGCCCTCGGGCTCCTCGAGGAAGCGGTCGAAACGGTGCGGCCGGGGATTGATCTCCACCTGGCCGCCGAGGCCCGGGAGGCCCTGGCGGAGGCCCTTGCCGGCGACGATCCGGATCGCTCGACCGCTCTGTTGCAGCAGGCTCGTCGGGATCGCGTAGCCCATCCCGATCTCGAGGGGCACGGTGTCTCGCCACGAGTCGGCGAGTGGCTGGCCCAGAACGGGCGTCCCCCTGGGGCGGACCACGAATAGTTGGAAACTGGGGCTCGAGGAAAGACGTATAGGAAGATAGACCCCCTTTATCCTTGCTCGACTCGAGGAGTAGGCCGGAAGATGACTCTCTCGCCCTTGGCCCGAACACCGTCGGAGAATCTTCGTCGTCTCTGCCTGGTGGGCGGCACCGGCTCGCGGCGAATGATCTTTCCGTTGCAGCCGGGGCCCAACCTCGTCGGGAGCGACCTTGGAAATCACTGTGTTGTCGCTATTCCGGGGGTCTCTCAGCACCACGCGGTTCTGCTACGCGGCGAGGATTCTCTCGAGGTCATCGACCAAGACAGCAAGAACGGCACCTTCGTCAACGAACGTCGAGTGCGCTATTCGACTCTGGAGCTCGGTGATCGATTGTGGATCGGGCCTGTCGAGTTGGTGGTGGAGGAGGTCGATCGAGACGACGCCGAGCTGGCGGTCGTCACGACCGGACCGCGCGCCTCGGCGGCCGACTCCCTGCCCTCGACGGCGGAAGTCTGGCACCGGGGGCGATCACGACGGGAGGCCTGGGCTTGGGCGGTTCGCCTCCTCAGCGCCGAGCTCTCGGGTCGCGGCGAGGAGACCCGAGACGAGCTGGCTGCCGTGCTGGCGGAGCTCGGAGTGTCTTTCTTCTGTGGCGTCGAGATTCGGGACGATGGCGAGCCGGTGGTGTTTTTCTCTCATGGTCGGCCCGACGATCGCGTCCTCGAGTGGTTGCGGCGCCTGTGGCACGAGCGGCGGGCGGGCGAGGTCTTTGCCCATGGCGAGCTCGGGGCCCTCTCGCTGCGCGCCGGCGGCGAGAGCCACACGGCGCTGCTGCTCGGCGGTGCCTTCGACAGCCGGGAAGCCCGCGAGCCTTTGCTCGCCGCGTTGCACGAGCTGCTCCTGCTGGCGCGGCGACCGGAGGTGCCCCCGAAGAGCAAAGCGGCGGATCGAACGTTGCGCTTCCCAGCGAGCTACGTTCGGGGCAGCGACCCGGCGATCCGCAGCCTGCACCGTCAAATCGCCGATCTTGCCCGCTCGAAGATATCGGTCCTGATCTGTGGCGACACGGGTGTCGGCAAGGAGATGGTCGCGAAGACCCTCCACCGCTCCTCGGAGCGGGCCGCCGGTCCCTTCGTGGCGGTGAACTGCGCCGCCATACCGGCGGATCTCCTCGAAGCCGAGCTCTTCGGCATTGCCCACGGGGTCGCGACCGGTGTCACGTCGCGCTCCGGTCATTTTCAGCGCGCCGATGGCGGAACGCTGTTCCTCGACGAGATCGGTGACATGCCGCTGGCTCTGCAGAGCAAGCTACTTCGAGTTCTCGAGGAGCGCCAGGTGGCGCCTCTGGGCGGCGCGGCGGTGGCCGTCGATCTCCGTCTCTTGGCGGCCACCAACTGCGCGCTGGAATCCCGAATCGAGGCGGGCGAGTTCCGGCGCGATCTCTACTATCGGATTGCCGGTTCGCTGCTGTGGGTTCCGTCTTTGCGTCAGCGCCCGGCGGATCTGCCGCTGCTGATCGTCGAATTCCTGCGGCGGTTCGCCGCCGAGTCCGGGAAAGTGGTCCGCGGTATCACGGTGGCGGCGCAGCGCGAGCTGGTGCGCCGCCGCTGGCCGGGCAACATTCGTCAGCTCGAAAACGAGATCCGTCGCTTGGTGCAGGTCTGTCCCTCGGGCCAGGCGATTTCCCTCGCCACCCTTGGCGAGGCCCCTCGCAGGGCTCACGACAAAGGCGGAGATCTGCCAACCTTGCAGATCGCGGAGCTCGAAGGCCGGGCCATTGCGGAAGCCCTCGAACGCTGCGGTGGCAATCGCTCGCAGGCGGCCAAGTTGCTCGGCTTGTCGCGCTTTGCCCTCTTGCGTCGACTGAAGGCCGAGAAGGCCGGCTGACACAGCGGTCGGCGGGGTCTCTTTCGCTCTCCCGGAGCGATCTGCGGTCTGCCGCAGGCGAGGATGTGAACCGCTGACGTCGGCACCGGTCGATTGCGTCGACAACCCAGCCCGAGTTCCGCCGGCTCTCCACGGCCCGGCCGTCGCTGGGAGGTCCTGAGAAGGTCGCCCTGGTCGGATCACTGCGCAAGGGCGAGGCTGTGAGAGACAGTTCCGCTGGATGGTTTCGCGACGCCCGGAGCTTTGCGCCAGGCGGCGATCGAGGGATGCCTTGGCCGGGGTTCCGGGACGCGACCGTTGCCGCGAGCGCGAGCGTCGAGTGACGCCTACCCGTCGGGGCATGGCATCGGCTCGCAGTCACCGTCCCTTCGGTAGGATGATTGTCCACGAGCTTTTCTTTTTTTGATGGGGACTGCCATGGCTTGGTGCGTGGGGGCGATGTGGGGAGGTGGCGCGCGGTTGTCGAGCACCGGTCGAACGTCGGTGGGAGGCGCACGGTCATGATCCGCCTGCTGGTCAATCCCGCCGCTGGCCGCCGGCTCGGTGGCCGTGGCCTCGACCGCCTGGCGGCTCTGGCTGCCTCGATCGGTGCTCCTTGTGAGGTCAGCGCGAGTGCCGCCGACCTCACCGATCGTGCCCGCCGGGCCGCCGAGGAGGGGGTCGAAAGGCTGATTGTCGGCGGTGGCGACGGCACGGTCCATCACGTCGTCCAGGGCCTTGCCGATACCTCCTGCGCTCTCGGCATCCTGCCCCTCGGAACGGGCAATGATCTCGCCACCGCCCTCGCCGTGCCGCGACGGGTCGAGAACGCCCTCGAGGCTCTGGTGAGCGCCCCTTTGCGCAGTATCGACCTCGGCCAGGCTGGTGATCGCTACTTCGCGATCTACAGCGGCGTCGGCTTCGACAGCGAGGCGGCCCGTCGCGCCCATCAAGGGCAGCGCTTCCTCTCCGGTCGGGCGATCTACCTCTACGCGGTGCTGCGCACCCTGGTCGACTTCGTGCCGCCGCGCATTCGTATCGAGCACGACGAAGGTGTCTTCGACGATCGGGCGATGTTCATCACCCTCGCCAATGGTCCCTGCTTCGGCGGCGGGATGCGGATCGCTCCCCAGGCGCGCCTCGACGATGGCTGGCTCGATCTGGTGATTGTGCGGGCGATTCCCCGACGGACCCTGCTGCGCGTCTTCCCGCAGGTCTATCGCGGCCGCCACGTCGACCACCCGGCGGTCGAGATGGTGCGAACGCGCCGCGCCCTCCTGGCCGTCGATCGGCCGATGGTGCCGTTTGCCGACGGTGAGCCGTTGGCCTCCCTGGATGACGACCCGCTCACCCTGCGGGTAGCGCCTGGAGCGCTGAGAATCTGTCGCCCTTGATGGTCCTGCGGCCGCGCACCCGGCTCAGGGGGACACCTCGGGCGACCTCGAGCCCCCCTGAACCAGACGGCGCGACTTCTTCAGCCGCCGACTAGCCGACGTCGAACTCGACGCCCTGGGCCAGCGGCAGCTCGGTACCCCAATTGAGGGTGCAGGTCTGGCGCCGCATGTAGGCCTTCCAGGAGTCGGAGCCGGCCTCGCGGCCGCCGCCGGTTTCCTTCTCGCCACCAAAGGCGCCGCCGATCTCGGCTCCGGAGGTGCCGATGTTGACGTTGGCGATGCCGCAGTCGCTGCCGGTGGCGGCGAGAAAGCGCTCGGCCGACTGCATGTTGCGGGTGAAGATGGCCGAGGAAAGTCCCTGAGGGACGGCGTTGTGCTCGGCGATGACCGCATCGAGGTCGTCGAACTCGAAGAGGTAGAGGATCGGCGCGAAGGTCTCTTCGCAGGTGATCGCCATCGCGGTGTTGGCGTCGGCGATGGCGGGTTCGACAAAGAAGCCCGGACCGTCGATGACGGCGCCGCCGCGCAGCACCGTGCCGCCCTGGGCACGCACCGCCTCGAGGGCCTGCTGCATGCCGTCGACCGCCTGCTGGTTGATCAGCGGTCCCATCAAGGTGCCCGGATCGAGTGGATCGCCGATGCGGATCGAGTCGTAGGCTTCGACCAGACGCCGTCGCATCTCGTCGGCGATGCTCTTGTGCAGGAACAGGCGTCGGGTGGTGGTGCAGCGCTGGCCGGCGGTACCGACGGCGGCGAACAGAACGCCTCGCAGGGCGAGGTCGAGGTCGGCGTCATCCATCACCACCAGGGCGTTGTTGCCACCGAGCTCGAGCAGCGAGCGGCCGAGGCGCTGAGCCACCACCGAGCCGACGGCACGGCCCATGCGGGTCGAGCCGGTGGCGGAGATGAGCGGGAAGCGGCGATCCGCCACCAGGCGCTCGGACGGACCGCCACGGCCGGCAATCAGCAGGTTGAAGATCGGCGGCGCATCGTTGGCCTCGAGGACGCGCTGGGCGATACGGGTGACGGCGAGAGCGGTCAGGGGAGCTGCCTCGGAAGGCTTCCAGATCATCGAGTTGCCGCAGATGGCGGCGACGGTCGAGTTCCAGGCCCACACCGCGACCGGGAAATTGAACGCCGAGATGATGCCCACCGGACCGAGCGGGTGCCACTGCTCGTACATGCGATGCTGCGGCCGCTCCGAGTGCATCGTCTTGCCGTAGAGCTGGCGCGACATGCCGACGGCGAGGTCTGCCATGTCGATCATTTCCTGGACCTCGCCGAGGCCCTCGCTGAGGATCTTGCCGACCTCGAGGGTGACCAGGCGGCCGAGGGCGTCCTTGTGGTTGCGCAGCTCCAGGCCGAGCTGACGGACGACCTCGCCGCGCTGCGGAGCGGGCCAGGTGCGCCAGGCTGCGAAGGCTTCGACGGTGGTGGCGGAAACGCGCTCGTAGTCGGCTTCGGTGGCCAGGTTGACGGCGGCGATGACCTCGCCGGTGGCGGGATTGATCGATTCGATGCGCTCGCCCTGGGTGTCGATCCAGCGGCCATCGAAGGCGCCGGGGTTCTCCGCCGACAGGCCCAGTGAGGCCAAGAGGTCTTGGACGGACGAAGAGGTGGCTACGGTCATGAAAATCTCCTGAGCTTGAGAAGTCGGTCGTTGGAGCTCGAGGTGGCTTTCGGGGCGGTGTGCGAGGCGACCGCGCGGCGGCGAGCTGCACGCGTCGCGGCTGCGCTGACACGCCGGCCTCGAGGCAGGGCGTCGAGCTCCCTCACCGGGGCGGAAACGCGATCGTGCACTGTAGGCGCCGCGCGCTCGCCGACGGGGTTTTCCTCTGGCCGGTCGAGCGGCCCACCTCGGCTTTCCCAGGGGAGGATATCGTAGGCAGCCATGGGAGGGAGCCCCTGAACCCGCGGATCGCGCTCAGTGCCGCCAAGACCCATGGCCAGGCGCTCTGGCCGGTCGCTCTCCTGGCGGTTTTCACCGGTTGGTGCGGCACCGTCGTCGGCGGCGCCTCGGCCGCGGGCGCGGTCATCGGGCACCTCTTACTGCTGCTGGCGGCGTTGCCCGCGGTGGCCGCTTGGCGCGACCCTTGGGACCTGGGGGCCGGGGGGCGCTGGCTGCTCGCCGCTTTCCTGGTGGCCGTCGCCGCCAGCGCCGGGGCCAGCGATCTGCCCCGCGCCGGCCGGGTCGCTTGGGCCCTGCTGCCGGCCTTCGTCCTCTTGCCGACGGCCGTGGCTCGCGCCTGGCGTGATCCTCGGCGGCGCCAGACGGGCCTCGTCGCCCTTGCCTGCTTGCTCGCCGCAGTCGCTCTCTGGTCGCTGGTGGGCCGCGCCCTGCTCGGCGACCCACGCGCCGCTCGGCCGCTTGGCCACCATGGCTTGATGGCCTTCTGGTGGCTTGCTCTGCTGCCCCTGCTGTGGCTTGGCATGGTCGCTGCCCGGGGGCGCCAGCGCGCCGTGTTCGTGATCGCCCTGGTGCTTTCGGTGGCGGCCGTGCTCGGCACCGGGTCGCTCCTCGGCATCACCGGTTTGGCGCTCCAGGTTGGCTGGCTCGGGATGCGGCGAGGTGGGCGTTCCTTCGGCTGGCTGGCGGCGGCTGCGGGGCTGGTTGCCCTACCGCGCCTGTGGTCCCTCTTCGCCGGTCGCGACCCGTCGGCCCAGGCGCGCGCCGTCTACTGGCAGGGTGGGCTGGAGGGATGGCTGCAGCGTCCTTGGTTCGGCTGGGGGCCCGGCACCACGCCCTGGACTCTCGGTCTCCACCTCGAGCCACGTCCCGGAATCTCGCCGCCCGGCGAGGTCGTCGCCGAGCTGCACAGCCTGCCGCTGCAGCTTCTCTACGAGCTCGGGGGTGTCGGGACCCTCCTCCTGCTCGCCCTGCTGGCGGCGTTTCTCTGGCGTCGTCGGCGGACCCCGAGCGGACCCCTTCTCGGCCTCGTCGGTGCTGCCTGGGCGGGCCTGGGAACGGCCTGGCTGGCAGTCCTCGCTCTGCCCGTGGCGCTCGCCGTCGTCGCGGGAGCTGCCCTCGCCCCGGAGGCGCCCCGCCGCGGCGCGGTGCATGCTCGCTGGGGATGGGTGTCGCTGCTGCTGTGGGCTGTCGTCGTGCTGTGGGCACCGAGCCGGGGCCACTGGCTCTTCGAGCACCATCCCCAGGGGCCGCGCCTGGCCCACCGGATCGATCCGGAGTTTCCCCTCTACGGTGCTGCCTTGGCCTGGGATGCGCCGGCCGCGGCGGCGTCCGCCGGGCTCGCCCTGGGGGCGGTCGAGGACGCTCCCGGCGTCGCGGTGTTTTGGCTGACGGCCGGAGTGCTCGGCGGCGATGCCGGACAGCCGTGGGCCGACTCGGCCTTGGCGGCCGCCTGCCAGCTCGATCCGTTCAGCCCCTTGGCGCCGTTTTACCGCACTGCCTTCGCGCCGGCGTCGGAGGGGGCGGCGATCACCGCGGGGCGGGCCTTGCTCGCCGAGCCACGGCTGGCGGCGGCAGTCTTCTGGGAAGGCCGAGAGCCTCTGCTGGAGGCAGCCCTCGACGAGGTCGAGACCTGGCCTGGAATCGACGCCGGCTGGCGCCGCGCGATGATCGATCAGGTGGTGGGGTGGAATGTCGAGGTCGGTGGCGAGATCGGTCGCCTGGCCCTCGAAGTCGACCCTTCGGCGGCCGAGTCGCTGCTGCTGCGGACCTTCCGACGCGCGCCGCGGCCCCGCTGGCTGTTCCCCGTCGAGCTGCGGTCGGCGCTGGCTTCGCAGGTGACCGTGCCGCCCGCACTGGTGATTGCCTTCAACGACGCGGGACACCGCGGATGTGACGAAGGGAATCCGCAGCTCCTGTGGAAAACCCTGCGGAGAAACCCCTCCGAAGGGACCTCCGAGCCCGGAATCTCAGGGGGTTAGAGCGCTTTGAACAGAAATTTGTGCAATCGGTGTAAGTCCTTTCCTTGCAGTGATTTGTAATCAATTCTCCCAATGATTTAAATATAAGAATATCTTATCTGTCTAAAAGTGCCAGATTTTCCGCAGGGATGTCTCCGCGACGGCACCGCGGGGGGGCAGCTAAGTGACGACTTTGTAAAAAATCACTCGTCGAGGCGACGGCGTCGCACTGGAGCACCGGCGATCGCGGTGCGGTTGCGACCGGTCTCCTTGGCGACGTACATCGCCGAATCGGCGAGGCGGAGGAGGGTGCTGCGGCAGGTGTCGATGGAGGTGCCATCGCTGGTGTGCCGGTGCAGGGTGGCGACACCGACGGAGCAGGTGATGCCGGTCAAGTTCAAAGGCGAGGGCTGGATCTCGCCGGCGGTCGAGCAGAACACGGTGGCGAGGATGCCGGTCCGGATGTCTTCGGCGAGCTCGATGGCGGCCTCGATGTCCATCCTCGGCACCACCAGTACGAACTCGTCGCCGCCATAGCGCGCCGGGATGGCGTCGGGCGCGGTCAGGATGCCCTGCAACAACTCGCCGATCTCCCGCAGGACCTGGCTGCCGGCGAGATGACCGTGGTTGTCGTTGATGCGCTTGAAGAAATCGAGGTCGAAGAACAGCACCGAGAGATCCTGGTCTTGATCGCGGCAGCGCTTGATGCGGTCCGACAGGGCGATATGCAGGTAGCGATCGTTGTAGAGGCCGGTCAGATTGTCGCGCTTGGCGATCTCCTGGGCCTGTCGACCGTCGAGGACGTTCTGGATCGACACCGAGATGTAGTCGGCGAAGATCTCGAGCAGGTTGAGGTCGTGCTCGCTGAACTCCTCCGCCTGGCGGCGGTTGATCAGCTCGAGCACCCCGCAAACCTCCTGCTCGATCCGAATCGGGATGGCGACCAGGGAGCGGGTGGTGTAGTGGGTGCTCTCGTCGACGCCGGGGAAGAAGAGCTGATCTTCGTGGGCGTCGCGGGCGCGGCGGGCGATCCCGGTGCGATAGGCGTAGCCGGCGATGCCGCGGTCGGCATCGATGGTGCGCCCGACCAGGCCGGTGGCCCGTTCGCCGAAGGCGGCGATGAAGGTCAGCGTGTTGCGCTCCCGTTCATCGTGCTTTTCTGCCGGATTGTCGAGCAGGATGGAGCCGGCGGCGGATGGCACGAACTCTTCCGCCTTGCGCAAGATCTCCACCAGATTGCCCGCCAGGCTGAGCTCGAGGGGAAAGGTCGAGGGCGCACGGCGGCGCTCGAGGAAACGCTCGAGGCTTTCCGGATCGAGGCAGTGAAACTCCCTCTCGGGCCTTTCACGGCGCTCGCGCAGGTCTGTCGCGATGCCGTCCTTGGGTGTGGTTTTGGCCACGCGGGTCTCCGGTCCAATGCTCCGTCACCAGCGGTTCCGAGCCCTTGGAAGTCTTCCGAGACGGAACCGATGGTGACGTAAATCTTACCGAAGGAAGGTCTTTGTTGTCACACGACCGTTTCTCGGCTGGGCTGATACGGTGCCCCCGTGGACTCACCGCGACTCGACAAGGGCCTCGGACAGCATCACCTGAGGGACGGGTCGATCTGTCGTCCCCTGCTGCGCTTTCTGGCCCCTGGAGGGCTGCCGATGGTGGAGATCGGTGCCGGCGGTGGGGTGCTCACGGAGGAGCTGCTCGAGGCCGGATCCGGGACCCTGACGGCTTGGGAGATCGACCTTTCCTGGGTCGGGACCCTGGCCGCCCGTTTCCGTGCTGCCCGCTGGCCGGCCGGTCGTCTACGGCTGGTCGGTGGCGATGCCCTGGCGATCGACTGGCGACGGCAGGCCATGCGACCCACGGTGGTGGCTGGCAACCTTCCCTACAACGTCGCGACGGCGATCATCGAGCGATTGGTGCGCAACCCGGGGCAGATCCAGCGCGCTGCCTTTCTGATCCAGAAGGAGGTTGCCGAGCGCATGACGTCGGCTCCCGGGTCCCGCGACTACGGCGGTCTCAGCCTGTTGGTCCAGGCCCATGCCAGGGTTCGCCGGCTCGGGCGGGTTCCGCCGGGGGCTTTTCGTCCCCCGCCGAAAGTCGACAGTGCCTTCGTCGGGCTCGAGCCGGTGGCGCCGCCCCTGTCGGCGGTCGAGATGAAGTCCTTCCTGACCCTGGTTCGGCTGGCCTTCGGCCAGCGGCGCAAGACCCTGGTCAATGCCCTCGCGGCGGGTCCTGGCAAGGCGGCCGCCCGCCAGGCCCTCGAGGCTATCGGACTGCCTCCTCGGTGTCGTGCCGAAGAGCTTGCTCTGGAGGACTTCCTGGCGCTCCATCGCGCCTTGGCCGGAGGCTGATCGCGGGAGCCCTGGGACGGCCCTGGATCGGGCACCTGATCGGGCCTCGAAATCGTTAGGTCTGCTAGAATCAATCGTTATTTAGGAAGTGCACCCTGAGAAACTGCTTGAGGTCTCTGCGGAGATGAATTCTAGAACCGGAGGGTCGCCATGGCGGTAGCGGCGCCGGAGGCGGGGAAGAAAGCCCGGCCACGGCCGCGACTGGCGCCGGAGAAGTGGAACGAGCTCTCCGGACTGCTGCTGCTCACCCTCTCGCTGCTGCTGGTGCTCAGCTTCGTCACCTACCACCCGACGGATCCGAGCCTGCTGCACCGGCCGGCGGGTGAGGTGTCGGCGGTGGCGAACCTGATCGGTCCCGTCGGGGCGGAGATCGCGGCGGTGACCTTCGGGCTCTTCGGACTGACCGCCTTCGGCTTGCCCTTGGCCCTTGGCCTGATCGGCTGGCGGCGCCTGCGCAGCCGCGGCCTCGAGCGCACCTTCGGTCGCGGTCTGGGCCTGGTGGTGGTGCTACTGGCAGCCCCCGGGTTCTTTCAGATCGTGATCGGTCGCTTGCCCTGGCGGGCTGGCGCGGTCGAAGCGGGCGGCGCCTTTGGACAGCTCCTGTCGGGATTCCTGGTGGGGCGGCTGAACGTCGCTGGCGCGCTGCTGGTGCTGGTCGCCACTCTGGTGATCGGCTTCACCCTGGTGGTGCAGTCGACGCTGGGCGAGCTGCTCGAACGCCTCGCCCTGCGGCTGCGGGCCGCCGGTGAGCGTTTCGCCCTGGCCCGTGAGCGCCGTCGCGAGCGCAAGGCGAAGGATAAATCGCGCGAGCGGGTGGTCGCCAAGCACCTCGAAAGGGCGGTGGAGAAGCGTCGTCGGCGGGGGATCCCGGAGACGGCCGACGCGGCCGACGACGTGGCGCCGGCACCGAAGGTCGACTTGCCGCTGCGGGTGCAGGAGAAGAGCGGCGCCGGGGGCTTCTCGGTGCGGCGGGTCTCCGGCGCTCCGCCGGTGGTGGCGGCGGACCCGATCGAAGAGCTGCCCGTCGAGCCCAAGGCGAAGAAGGCGCGCCGCAAGCGCAGCGCCGGCCAGCTCGAGCTGGTTCCGACCCCCAACGCGACCGCATCCGGCCTGCCGCCCATCAACCTGCTTCAGCTCCAGGAGGACAAGGCGTCCTACGACGAGAACGAGCTCATCCGGCGGGGCGAGACGATTCGCGAGCGCTTCGCCGAGTTCGGCGTTCAGGGAACCATCGAGGGCATCAGTCCGGGGCCGGTGATCACGATCTTCGAGTTCCAGCCGGCACCGGGCGTCAAGGTCTCCCAGATCGTCAACCTGCAGGACGACCTGGCCTTGGCCCTCAAGGCCGATTCGGTGCGCATCGACCGGATCCCCGGTCGCTCGGTGCTCGGCATCGAGGTGCCGAACGACAACCGCTCGATCATTCGCCTCGGCAAGATGCTGTCCGACAAGTCCTTCCAGAAGGCCAAGTCGAAGCTCACCCTGGCCCTCGGGCGGGACATCCACGGCGAGCCCTATTTCGCCGATCTCGCCACCATGCCGCACCTGCTGGTGGCGGGCGCCACCGGCGCCGGCAAGAGCGTCGGCCTGCAGAGCATGATCACCTCGATCCTCTACAAGGCGCGCAAGGACGAGGTGAAGTTCATCTTCATCGATCCCAAGCGCATCGAGCTAGGGGTCTATGCAGACATCCCCCATCTCGCCGCCGAGGTGGTGGTGGACATGAAGAAGGCGGCCATCGCCCTGCAGCGCATGGTCAAGGAGATGGAGGACCGCTATCGCCTCCTCGCGGAGGTGCACGTGCGCTCCATCGCCTACTACAACCGCGCGATTCGCGATCCGGAGGTCAAGAAGCGCCTCGCCCTCAACGAGGAAGAGGGAGAGGTGAAGGTCGACGACCTCAAGCCGCTGCCCTACTACGTGGTGATCATCGACGAGCTCGCCGACCTGATGATGGTGTCGTCATCGGAGGTCGAGACCGCCATCGCCCGCTTGGCCCAGATGGCGCGGGCCGTCGGTATCCACCTGATCGTGGCCACTCAGCGGCCTTCGGTGGATGTTCTGACGGGCACCATCAAGGCCAACTTCCCCTGCCGCATCTCCTACGCCACCGCGACGCGCCACGACTCGCGCACCATTCTCGACCGCGTCGGAGCGGAGCAACTCCTCGGCAAGGGCGACATGCTGTTCATGCCGCCGGGAACGTCCCGCATCGTGCGCCTCCACGGCGCCTACTGCAGTGAGCAGGAGACCGCCGGCCTGGTGCGCTGGCTGAAGAAGACCCAGGGCAAGCCGGACTACGATCCCACCCTGCTCGAGCCCCTCGAGAAGGCCGGTGGCTCCGGCGACGGTGGCGATGCCGACGACGAGCTCTATGAAGAAGCGGCGCGTTTGGTGGTTGCCGAAGGCATGGGCTCGGCGAGCTTCCTGCAGCGCCGCATGCGGGTCGGCTTCTCGCGCGCCTCGCGCCTCATCGACATGATGGAGCGCGACGGCATCCTCGGTCCGCCGCAGGGCTCGAAGCCGCGCGAGGTGCTGGTCAAGGCGGACTACTTCGAAGAGATCGACCGCGCCCAAGACGGAGTCTGAAGGGGCGCTCCCGGGGCGCCTCCGGAAGCGGCGAAGATGGCCTTCCGGAGGCCCCATACTCTGCTACCATCGCGCGCATGCCTGCGATCAAGAAGATTGTATTTTTCGGTACCCCCGACTTCGCCGTTCCAACCCTCGACGCTCTGGAAGAAGCGGGCCGCACGCCGGCCGTGATCGTCTCCCAACCGGCGCGCCCGGCGGGCCGCGGCCAAGACGCCGCGGAGCCTCCCGTGGCGGAGTGGGCGCGGGAGCGCAAGGTGCCCTTGCTGCAGCC
The DNA here is from genome assembly GCA_039028635.1 of Acidobacteriota bacterium. Lineage (NCBI taxonomy): Bacteria > Pseudomonadati > Acidobacteriota > Acidobacteriota bacterium. Next base: position 27,472 of record JBCCHV010000046.1, on the reverse strand, counting down.
CGAAAGCGTCAAGGACGAGGCGTTTCTCGAGGAGATGACGAAGTTGGCTCCGGACGTCGCGGTGGTGGTGGCCTTCGGTCAGATCTTTCCGCCGGAGCTGCTCGCCATTCCCAAGCAGGGCTGCATCAACCTGCACGCCTCCCTGCTGCCGAAGTATCGCGGTGCCTCACCGGTCCAGGGCAGCCTGCTCGAGGGCGACAAGAAGACCGGTGTCACCACGATGCTGATGGACGAGGGCCTCGATACGGGTCCCATCCTGCTCCAGGAAGAGACCCTGATTCGCTCCTACGAGACCACCGAGCGCCTCTCCGGGCGCCTCGCCAAGCTCGGCGGCGGGGTGATGGTGGAAACTCTGGCACAGCGTGAGAAGAACAAGATCAAGCCGCGCAAGCAGCGCGACGAGTCGGCCTCCTACTCGCCGCAGATCACCAAGCGCGATGGCAAGATCAACTGGGCTCTGACCGCCGACGAGATCTACAACCGACTGCGCGCCTACACTCCCTGGCCCGGCCTTTCGGGACACTTCCGGGGGCGCCCTCTGAAGATCGTCTGGGGTGTGCCGATGACCTGGGAAGAGGCTCCGTTCGGGGTCAGCGGGACGTACCTCGGGCTGCGCCAGGGACGCCTCGCCATCCTGTGCGGCAACGGCACCATCTTCGGCATCGAGGACGTGCAGCGGCCGGGCAAGAAAGAGATTCGCGGTTCCGACTTCTGCAATGGCGAGCGGGTGCGTGTGGGCGAGCGTTTCGCCTGACCCCCCGAGGGCCGCCGGCGGCGCCGCTGGCGGCCGCCTCCGAAATGAGTAAACGACGGCTTCCCCCGACGCTGCCGGCCCGCGGCCGGAGCCGCCGGCAGACTCCCCGTCGCCGGTCCGAGGACAACGTGCGGGTGGCTGCCGGCTGGGTGCTGGATCGCACCCTCGATTCCCTCGCTCCGGTGGACTCCTTTCTCACCACCGCCCTCGAGCGATTCGACGATCGCGACCAGGCGCTGCTCTGTCAGCTAGTGCTCGGCAGCCTGCGTTGGCTGCGCCGGATCGATGCCGCGGTCGCCGCCGCCAGCCATCGCTCCTTCGCCGACATCGAGCCGGTTCTCCATGCCCCGCTGCGCATCGCGGCTTACCAGATTCTTTTTCTCGACCGCATCCCGGCCCACGCGGCGGTCAACGAGGCGGTCGACCAGGCCCGCCACCTCACCCATCGCGGCGGTGCAAGCTTCGTCAATGCGGTGTTGCGGCGCCTGGCTCGGGATCCGGAGCTCGACGCCTGGCCGGTCGAGGAGGCCGATCCGGTGCGCCGGCTGGCGATCGAGCTCAGCCATCCGGAGTTCCTGGTGCGACGCTGGTACGAGCGCTTCGGGGCCGCCGCCACCCGCCGTCTGCTGGCAGCGAACAATCGACCGAAACCCCTGCAGCTCGTGGCCTTTTGCGATCGTGGAGGCCGTGAGCTGCTGGCCGAGTCCCTGCTCGACGAGGGCCTCGAGGTGGAGCCGACTTCGCTTTCGCCCCTCGGATTGACCGTGCTGCGAGGAGATCCTCTGGTTTCCGAGGCCTTTCGGCGCGGCGACTTCTACGTCCAGGACGAGGGCAGCCAGGTGGCCGCCCTGATTCCGCCGCCAGAGCCCGGAGAGCGCATTCTCGATGCCGCCGCGGCGCCTGGAGGCAAGAGCTTCGCCCTGCTCGCCCAGGAGCCCAGCGTCGAGCTCTTCCTGGCCGATCGCTCGCTGCCCCGCACCGTCCTCCTGGCGCACAACCTCGAGCGCCTGGGGCGGCGTTTGCCGGTGACCTTGGCGGATGCCGCCCGGTCTCCCTTCGGCAGTGACTTCGATCGCGTCGTCCTCGACTTGCCCTGCAGCGGAACCGGCACCCTGCGCAAGCACCCGGAGCTCAAGTGGCGAGTTTCCGAAGAGGAGGTCGGGCGTCTTTCGGAGCAAGCCTTCGGCATGCTTCGGGGAGTCGCCGATCGGGTGCGACGGAAGGGTCTGCTGGTCGCCATCACCTGCTCCCTCGAGGCCGAGGAGAACGAGCGGGTGGTCGAGCGTTTTCTCAATCATCGCCGTGACTTCCAGCGCCTCGACCTGGAGTCGGAGATGCCCGATCTACTGGGTGGCGAGATTTCCGAGGAGGGCACCTGGCGGCTTCTCCCGGCGGGCGATCACGATGGTTTCTCGGTCACCGTTCTACGCCGGTCGTCGGTCTCCGGAGGCTGACGGCGGGACCGATTCAGGCCTGCCTTCGAGGCGCGCCAGGGCGCAAACCTCGGGGTCCCGAAGAGTTCCCCGGAAGGCCTTCCTTCCTGGCCGTTAATCAATTGGGCGATTGGCGAGGAAGCCTGGATTGACAGGCCTTTTCTGTTGGCTTATGGTTGCGCCACGGACGTTCCGTCACTATTTATCCCAAGGAGGAGTTCAATGGCTGGTAAAGCTGAAATTATCGAGAGGGTTGTGGGCGATGTCGAGGGTATGACCAAGAAGCAGGCGGGCGACGCCTTCGATGTGATCTTCGGTGCCATCACCGACCAGCTCTCCGACGGCGAGCGGGTTTCGATCCACGCCTTCGGGAGCTTCTCCGTTGCCGAGCGCGCGGAGCGCCAGGGCCGCAACCCGGCGACCGGCGCCACCATCACCATTCCGGCTTCGAAGAACGTCAAGTTCAAGCCGGCGAAGGACCTGAAAGCTTCCGTCAACGACTGATCTCTCTGCTTTTTTCTGATCTGCTTCCTCCGGCGGCGGAGAAAGGCCCTGTAGCGGCGTCCGGCTGCGGGGCCCCTTGACCTCCTGAATTACCAGTTCCAGCCGCACCCGGCGGTTCTCTGCCGAGAACCTCGTGTGTCCTCGAGTCCGGAGGGAGGCTTGTGGCGTTGGGTTTTCGTTTCAGGGGGGCTCAAGGCGCCCCCCTCGCCTGCGAGGCCCGGGCGAACGCCCACGTCGTGCGGTTCGGCCGGCCAGGCCTCACCCCTCGCCGTGCGCCCCGACCTCAGCGCCTGCGGCGCTGCCTCGCGCTAGTCGCGCTCGGAGCCGTCTGCTAACTAGCAGACGGCTTTTTGCTTTTCAGGAATTCAGAGGCGTCCAGGTTACCGAGGTCTCGGTTCGTGGCGTCGGATTCACCCCTCCGCGATTGGGCTGGTCTCCTCCGCGCCGAGGTCTCGACTTTCCTTCAGCGAATTTTTCGGTAGAGCTTTTCCAGGCGCTTTGGCGGGACGCCGCAGGCGAAGAGGATCCAGATGAGCCAGTTGCGCAGGACGGTGCGCACGGTGCCGCCCTGGCGGTAGCGGCGGGCGGCGGTGGTGACCGGGCCGGGCAGGATGGCGATGCGGCCGTGTTTGCCGAGGCGGCGGGCGAAGTCGAGGTCTTCGAGGATCGGCCAGTCGCGGTAGCCGCCGATCTCGCGGTAGGCCGCGGCGGTGGCGAATTGAGCCTGGTCGCCGAGGGGAATTCGGGTCCAGCGGGTGCGGCGGTTGATCAGCCAGGCGCCGAGGCGCTGGAGCCAGTGGGGTGAGTCGAAGGTGAGCAGGAAGGCGCCGCCGACGGCTCCTTCGACGATCGCTCGCCGGATGTCTTGGGCCGCGTTCGGGGGCAGCTCGGTGTCGGCATGGAGGAAGAGCAGAATGTCGCCGCTGGCGGCGGCGGCACCGCGTTGGAGCTGTTCGCCACGGCCGGCGCCGCCGACCACTACTCCGGCGCCGAGGCGGCGGGCCAGCTCGATCGAGCCATCGACGCTGCCGCCATCGGTGACGATCACTTCGTCGCCCTGGGCGAGGGCGATCTGCAAGGGACGTTCGAGAGCCCCTTCTTCGTCGAGGCACGGGATGATGATGGAGAGGCGAAGGGCTGGCACTGGCGGCGGATCGTAGCACGCCGGGGCCGAGCCGGAGGCGCGAAAAGGCCCGCCCTGGCGGTCGCTTCAGGGACGACCGTTTCAGGCTAAGATCACCCGATGAGTGAGCTCAGCCACCTCGATTCGGAAGGTCGTGCGCAGATGGTCGATGTCTCGGCCAAGGCCATCACTCGACGGGTCGCCGAGGCCTCCTGTCGAGTCTTGATGTCGCGAGCGACCCTCGATCGCCTCGACCGTCTGCCGAAGGGCGATGCCGTCGCCGTCGCCAGGATCGCCGGAATTCAGGGAGCCAAGCGCGCCGCGGATCTGGTGCCGTTGGCCCACCCGCTGCCGCTCGATCAGGTCGAGATCGAGATCGTTCCCGAGGACGGGGACCACTCCGATCCCGAGCGGGGCGCGGTGAGGGTGCGCAGCCGGGTCGTCACCACCGCCCGTACCGGCGCCGAGATCGAGGCCTTGGCGGCCTGCTCGACGGCGGCCCTGGCCCTCTACGACATGGTGAAGGCGGTCGAGCGGGAGGCGGTGATCACGGACCTGCGCCTCGAGCACAAGAGCGGTGGGCGTAGTGGGACCTACTCCCGCGAGGCCGACTCACCGGAGGGCGAACGGCCATGATGCTGACCGGTCTCGATCGCCTGCTGTTGGCGCCGGGGGAGCTTGGCGGCCGGTCCTTTGCCCTGCTCGCCCACGGCGCTTCGGTCACCCTCGAAGGGGAGCCGGCTCATCTCGCCCTGGTACGTCGCGGGATGACGCCGCGACTGCTCCTCGGTCCGGAGCACGGCTACCACGGTATCGAGCAGGACATGGTGCCGGCGGAGGGCGGCCGTGAGCCCTGGACCGGAGTGCCGACCATCTCTCTCTACGGCGATGGTGAGGACTCCCTGCGCGCGGTGCCGGAGATGTTCGAGGGCATCGATCTCTTGCTGATCGATCTGCAAGACGTCGGCAGCCGCTACTACACCTACGCCGCCACCGCCGTCTGGGCCGCCGAGGCCGCCTTGCAGGCGGAGTGCGAAGTTTGGCTGCTCGATCGGCCCAACCCCCTCGGTGGGGTGGTGGTCGAAGGGCCGACCTTGAAGGCCGGCTTCGAGTCCTTCGTGGGCGCCTTTCGGATGCCGGTTCGGCACGGTTTGACGGTGGGTGAGATCTTTCGCCTCGAAGCTCGCCGCCGTCGTTGGAGTGGCGGCTGGCAGGTCTGGGCGATGGAGGGTTGGCGACGCGACACGCCGTGGCGTCGGCCGTGGGTGGCGCCATCGCCCAACATGCCGTCTTTGATGACCGCGGCGGTCTATCCCGGCATGTGCCTGCTCGAGGCGTCGGAGCTCTCCGAAGGTCGCGGCACCACCCGCCCCTTCGAGCTCGCCGGCGCGCCCTGGATCGACCCGGTCGGCCTCAGCGAGCGCCTCAACCTGCGCGGTCTTCCGGGGGTGCGCTTTCTGCCGGTCTATTTTCGACCGCAGTTTCAGAAGCATGCCGGGGTCGCCTGCGGTGGCCTGCAGCTGGTGGTGAGCGATCTCCAGGCCTTTCGCCCTCTGCGCGTCGGGGTCGAGGTGTTGGCCGCATTTCGCGAGTCTTCGCCGTCGGAGTTCCGCTGGCGGGAGGCGCCCTACGAGTTCGTCAGCGATGTGCCGGCGATCGATCTCTTGACCGGCGACGATCGCTGCCGCCGGGCGATCGAAGGCGGTGATCGCGAGGCTCTCGACCGCTGGCTCGCCTCCTGGGAGCGAGACGAGGCGGCCTTTGTCGAGGAGCGGCGCGATCTGTTGCTCTACGAAGGTCCCGGAAGCTACCTGGCGTGAAGACTCCGCACCTGCTCGCCGTCGCCGGGACCAGCGCTTCCTACGCAGCGCTCTTCGCCTATCTCGAGGCGGCTGGGATGCGGGTCGGCTGGTTGGACCTCACCGCCTCCGCGGGTCCGCCGCCGGCCCTCGAGGCAGCGGTCGCTGCCGGTGTCCATCGCGCCGTCGAGGTCACCGACGGTCGTACCGTGGTGGTCAAGGGGCGGCGCGGTCCGGCGGTGCTTCGGGACCTGCTGCGGGAGCATTTCCTGGGCTGTGTCTTGGTGCTGGTCCGAGGCGGCGAAGACATGCCGCTGCTGGCCGCCGGCGAGGCCGAAGGGGATTGGCGCGTGGAGGCTGCCGGGGAGACCCACGAGCTTTCGTCGGCGGCACTGGCGGCGCGCCTGCGACGACCCCGGCCGTGGCCCCGGTCGCGTTGACTGCCGCGGTGCGGCATGCGAAAATCTTCCAGACTCGCGACGGCGATCGTCCCACCCTCTGAACTCTCGCTCCGTGACGGCACCCGCCGGCGCGGCGCTCAGCCCGAAGGTCCGATGGAACCGGTAGAGCCCATTCGCTTCTTTCTCCCCGGCCCGACCTATGTCCCGCAGGCGGCGCGGCAGGCCATGACGCAACCGGTGGTGGCACACCGCTCGCCGTCCTTTCAGGAGACCTACGCCACCGTCGCCGAAGGACTGCAGCGGGTGTTCCGCACCGCCGGCGAAGTGGTGGTGGCGACCGGTAGCTCGACGCTGATGATGGAGAGCGCCATCGTCTCGACGGTCGAGCGCAAGGTGCTGCACCTCACCGGTGGCGCCTTTTCCGAGCGCTGGCTCGAAATCTCCCGCTGCTTGGGCAAGGCGGCGGACCAGGTGGCCGTCCCCTGGGGTCAGGGCATCGATCCGGAGCTGGTGCGCCAAGCCCTGCGCCGGGGTTCCTATGATGTCGTCACGGTGGTGCACAATGAGACCTCGACCGGGGTGATGAACCCGCTCGAGGAGATTGCCCGGGTGGTGCGAGAGGAAAGTGACGCCCTTCTGCTGGTGGACGCCGTCTCTTCCCTCGGTGGCGCTCCCGTGGAGGTCGACGGCTGGGGCCTCGACGTCGTCGTCACGGGCTCGCAGAAGGCCTTGGCGGTGCCGCCGGGGCTAGCCCTGGTCAGTCTGTCGGCGCGCGCCCTCGAGCGCTGTCGGGCTTTGCCCCACCGCGGCTTTTACACCGATCTCTTGCGCTATGCCGACAAGCATCGCGGCGGTGGCACCATCACCACCCCGGCGGTGTCCGTGGTCTATGCCCTCGAGCATCAACTGGCTCGCATCGGCGCCGAAGGGCTCGAGGAGCGCTGGCGCCGTCACCGCCAGTTGGCGCGCCAGGTGGCGACCTGGGCACGCCGTGCTGGGCTGACCCTGGCCGCCGCCGACGGCGTACGGTCCGCGACCGTGACTTGCCTCGAAGCACCCGCCGGCTGGACTCCGCGCCAGCTCCTCGGGCGCCTGGCGGAAGACGGCTGGACCGTCGCCGGTGGCTATGGCCAATGGAAGCCGAAGACTTTTCGTATCGGCCACATGGGGGAGGTCCGTGCGACGGATCTCGAGCCCCTGCTGGCCGCTCTCGACCAATTGCTGGCGGACCCTGTGTGGTCAGCCTAGAGGACCATCGACGTGTACCGTATCCTGATCTCCGACCCCCTCGACCCGGCGGGTATCGCCATTCTGCGTGACTCCGGCGCCGACGTTCACCTGCTGCCGGCGGAGGAGCGCCATCGCCTGCCAGAGCTGTTGCCGGACTTCGACGCCCTGGTGGTGCGAAGCATGACCCAGGTGACGGCGGACCTGCTCGATGCCGGCAAGCGCCTGAAAGTGGTCGGTCGCGCCGGCATCGGCGTCGACAACGTCGACGTCAAGGCCGCCACCGAGCGTGGCATCCTGGTGGTCAATGCGCCGACGGCGAACGTGATCTCGGCGACGGAGCACACCTTCGCCCTGCTGCTCTCCCTCGCCCGGCGGGTTCCGGACGCCTGCGCCTCGCTGCGCGGTGGCGCCTGGGAGCGCAAGAAGTTCGTCGGCGTGGAGCTCTCCGGCAAGGCCCTCGGCGTGGTCGGCTTCGGGCGCATCGGTCAGCGGGTGGCGGCGCGGGCCCGGGCCTTCGAGATGGAGGTTCTGGCCTACGATCCGTTCCTCGGGGACGAGGCGGCCAAACGCCTGGGGGTCGAGCTGCTCGATCTCGACGAGCTGCTCGAGCGCAGCGACGTGGTCACCTTGCACACCCCCTTGACCGATGCCACCCGCCATCTACTCGACGGTGAGCGCTTGCGGCGCATGCGCCAGGGCGCTCTGCTGATCAACTGTGGCCGCGGCGGCGTGGTCGACGAGCAGGCCCTGGTCGAGGTGCTCGACGAGGGGCACCTCGCCGGTGCTGCCCTCGACGTCTTCTCGCGCGAGCCGGTCGAGGACCTCACCTTGGTGCAGCATCCCAAGGTGGTGGTGACGCCCCATATCGGGGCCCAGACGCGCGAAGCGCAAGAGCGCATTTCGACCCAGACGGCGCACATGATCCTCGAGTCCCTCGGCGGCTCTCTGGCGGTGACCGCGGTCAACCTGCCGTTCGCCTCGACCGGGGTGCGAGGGGAGCCCTATCTCGCCCTCGGCGAGCGCCTCGGGCGGTTGGCCGGGTCGCTCTTCGATGGCGGTCTGGAAGGCATCGAGGTGCGCTTCTGGGGGGTCGAAGAAAATCTCCAGCTACCGGTAGGAGTGGCGGTCTTGAAGGGAGCCCTGACGCCCTTCCTCGGCGAGTCCCTCAACTTCGTCAACGCCGAGCGGGTGGCGGCCTCGCGCGGCATCGAGGTAGTGCGCTCGGTTCACAGCGGCTCGATGGGCTATCCGCAGCTCGTCGAGGTCGAGGTGCGCGGCACCGAGGGCACCCGTCAGGTCGCCGGAACCTTCTTCGGGGAAGGCGATTCGCGGGTGGTGTTCCTCGACCATCAGCGCCTCGAGTTCCGCCCCCACGGCCGCCTTCTGCTGGTGCGCAATGCCGACGTGCCCGGGGTCATCGGGCGTCTCGGCACTCTCCTCGGCGAGGCGAGCGTCAACATCGGCGACATCCACCTGGCCCGGGACCGGGCCAATCAGCAGGCGCTGGCGGTGCTGCGCATCGACAGCGAAGTGCCGGCGGAGGTCCTCGAGCGGGTGCTGGCGGATGCGCAGGTGGAGGCGGTGCGGCAGATCGATCTGGGACGCTGAGCCGGTTCGCCCGTTGGTCTTTCAGGACCGCGGAGCTGCCACGGTTGTGCCATCCTTTGGCCATCGGCGGTAGCCATCGTGGGAGCGAGGAGGATGACGATGACCGAGGTCGGTTTGGTTTTCGGCGGCCGGAGTGTCGAGCACCGGGTTTCGGTGCGCTCGGCGCGGACGGTCGCCCAGGCGCTGGAGGCGGCCGGCTACGTGGTGCGGCCGCTGGCGATCGCCGAAGATGGCAGCTGGGCTTCGCCGCAGGTCGCGGCGGCGGCTCTGGCCGGCGAGATCGAGGCTATCGCGCCGAGCGGGGAGGCGATCGCTCCTTCGTTGGCGGCGCGATTCGCCTCGCCGCCGGAGGTCATCTTTCCAATCGTTCACGGCACCTGGGGCGAGGACGGCACCCTCCAGGGACTCTGCGAGATGCTCGATCTGCCCTACGTCGGGGCGGGCGTGGCGGCGAGCGCCGTCGCCATGGACAAGCTGGCGGCGAAGCGCATTCTGGCGGCGGCGGGAGTCCCGGTGGTCGACTACGAGTCGGCGCGCCGAGGCGAGTCGGCGACCGCGGTGGCGGAACGCTCTCGGCGCCTCGGTTCACCCTGGTTCGTGAAGCCCGCCGTCGGCGGCTCGAGCGTCGGCATTCGCAAGGTGGTGGAGGCGGCGGATCTCGCCGTCGCCGTCGAGTTCGCCTGGCGCTTCGACGAGGCGGTGGTGATCGAGCGCGGTGTCGCCGGTCGTGAGCTGGAGTGTGCGGTCCTGGGGTATCCGGAGCTGGAGGCTTCGGTGGTGGGGGAGATCGTCCCCGGTGGCGATTTTTACGATTACGAGGACAAGTACCTGACCGACGCGGCAGAGCTGATTGCGCCGGCGCCGTTGCCCGATGGGGTGGCGGAGCGTTTGCGAGCTTGCGCCGTGAAGGCCTTTGCGGCGTTGGGGGGGCACGGCATGGCGCGGGTGGATTTCTTTCTCGAGGGCGAGGAGCTCTGGCTGAACGAGATCAATACGCTGCCGGGCTTTACGAGTATTTCGATGTATCCGCGGCTCTGGGGCCTTTCGGGGGTGCCGTTGGGGGCTTTGGTTGGACGGTTGGTGGAGGCGGCGCTGGCGCGGCATCGCGATCGGTCGCGGTTGGACCGGGGTATCAAGGAGTGGTTGGCGGCCCTCGACGGTTCTTAGCTTTTCCTTTTCTGAACAGATTCATGGTCCCGTGGGCGGACGGTTCCTTGGCGGGACCGCCGGCTGGGCCCCGGTGTCGAGGGCCCTGTTGCAGAGGACGGTGCCTGAGGGCCGCCGTCTAGTCCCTGGTGGCTGTGCGCGGTGCTCGGAACTCGCGCGTCTATTGGTGGCTTCGATTGGGTGGTCGGTGTTTTTGGTTTGGTGGCTTCGGGACTGTCTGTGGCGCTCAGACATCTGCGCTCCGTGCTCGCTCACCAGGGCCTAGACGGCTCCTTTCTTGGAAACTACGGAGGGCTGCCTGGTAGAGGTGGGCTTAGGGCCGCCGGCTGAGCCCCTGTGTCGAGGGCCCTGCTGCAAAGGACGATGCCTGAAGGCCGCCGTCTAGTCCCTGGTGGCTGTGCGCGGTGCTCGGAACTCGCGCGTCTGTTGTTGGCTTCGATGGGGTGGTCGGTGTTTTTGGTTTGGTGGCTTCGGGATTGTCTGTGGCGCTCAGACATCTGCGCTCCGTGCTCGCTCACCAGGGCCTAGACGGCTCCTTTCTTGAGAAGGGCGAGGGACGCCTGGGGGGAGGTGGACTTAGGGCCGCCGACCGTCCCCCGGTGGCTGCGCTCGAGCCCCCGCGGGAGGTGGGTTAAGGGCCGCCGCGGGCCCGTTGGAGGTGAGGTAGGGAGGGCCTGGGAGGAGGGAAACTAGAGGGTGACGACGAGGGCGTCGAAGCCGCGGGATCTCAGGCGTCTTCGGAGGTCTTCGGCGTCGCAGCGGTCGTCGAATTTTCCGACTCGGACGCGGTACCAGCCGTTTTTGCGCTCGACTCTGGCGCCTTGGAAGCTGGCGCCGACTTCGGCGGCGAGGCTTTCGGCGCGGTGGGATTCTTGGAAGGCGCCGAGCTGGACGGTGTAGTAGCGCGCTTCGGGCGGCTCGATCAGCGCCAGCTCGACTTTGGCGGTGCCCGGTCCGACCATTTCGATGCGCTCGGCGGCGGCTTTGGAGAGGTCGATGATGCGGCCACGGATGAAGGGGCCGCGGTCGTTGATGCGCACCTGGACGCGCAGCCCGTTGTCGAGGTTGCGCACTTCGACGACGGTGCCGAAGGGCAGGGTTTTGTGGGCCGCCGTCATGTCGCGGGTGTCGAAGCGTTCGCCGCTGGCCGTCGGCCGGCCCTGGAAGCCAGGGCCGTACCAGGAGGCGATGCCGCGCTCGAAGACTTTGCCCGGACGTCGCGGGGTCGGCGTCGGGCCGGTGCAGGCGGCGAGGAGCAGGAGGGCGCCGAGGGCGCCGGCTATGAAGCGCGGACGATCCATCGGGAGGAGATTCTACTGTGCTTGGGGTCGCTTCCGCCTTCGAACTGCTGTCGCAGCAGTCAGCCGTGTCCTAACCCAGTGCACAGCTTCCGAGCGCAAAGCGCGAGGCGGCGCCGGAGGCACCGAGGATAGGGGCGCCCGGCGAGGGGCGCCCGGCGAGGGGTGAGGGCGAACGACATGTGCGTTCGCCCGGGCCGCGCAGGCGAGGGTGGCGCCTCTGGACCCGGAATAGCCTATCCGCAGAAAGCGGGCGTCTGCTATTCGAGCAGACGCCTTCGAGCGCGATCAGCGCGAGGCAGCGGCAAAGCCGCTGAGGACGGGGGCGCCGGCGAGGGGTGAAGGCGCACGACATGTGCGTGCGCCTGAGGGGGGCGCCTTTAGCCCCGAAGTAACTAATCGGCAGAAAGCAGCCGTCTGCTAACGAGCAGGCGGCTTCCGAGGGCGAAAGCGCGAGGCGGCGGCAAAAGCCGCCGAGGATGGGGGTGAGCCCGCACGACATGTGCGTGCGGGCGAGGGGGGCGCCTTTAGCCCCCCTGAAACACTAGATCCTTGGCGCTTCGATCTCGGCGGCGGTGAGCTGGTCGAGGGCTGGCTCGATGACTTCGCTGAGGAGCTCCCGGACCTGCTGGCCGGATCGGCCGGTGAAGGCCTGGGGGTCGAGCCAGCTCTCGACTTCGGCGCGCTCGAGGCGGAAGTCGCCGTCGCCGACGATGCGCTCGATGAGGTCGTTGCTGCCGCCGCCTTCGAGTCGGCTCTGGGCCTCGAGGCTGTACTGGCGAATGCGCTCGTGGAGCTCCTGGCGATCGCCGCCGCGCAGCACCGCCTGCATGAGGAGGGTTTCGCTGGCCATGAAGGGCAGCTCGCGGGCTACGCGGCTGGCGACCGCTCCTTCGCGTACCGTCAGACCTTCCGCAATGTGGGCGGCGAGGCCGAGGACGGCGTCGGCGGTGAGGAAGGCGTCGGGAATCACCAAGCGCCGATTGGCGGAGTCGTCGAGGCTGCGCTCGAGCCACTGGGTGGCGGTATTCAAGGGGCCGTTGAGGGCGTCCGTCATCAGGCGCCGGGCGAGGGCGCACATGCGCTCGGCGCGCACCGGATTGCGCTTGTAGGCCATTGCCGAGGAGCCGACCTGGTGCTGGTCGAAGGGCTCCGAAAGCTCTCCGACGCCCTGCAGTAGGCGCAGGTCGGTGCCCATCTTGTGGCAGCTCTCGCCGATGCCGGCGAGGGCCGCCAGGATCTGGCTGTCCTGCTTGCGGGGATAGGTCTGGCCGGTGACGGCGGCGCGGCGGGCGAAGCCAAGGTGCTCGGCGATCAGGTGATCGAGCTGGCGTACTTTGTCGTGGTCGCCGTCGAACAGTGTCAGGTAGCTGGCCTGGGTGCCGGTGGTGCCCTTGGCGCCGCGGCAGCGCAGGTTGGCGATGCGGTGTTGCAGCTCCTCGAGGTCGAGGTGGAAGTCCTGCAGCCAGAGCCCCGCCCGCTTGCCGACGGTGGTGAGCTGGGCCGGCTGGAAATGGGTGTAGGCGAGGGCCGGAAGGTCCTGGTGGCGGCGCGCGAAGTCGGCCAGGTTGCGCAGCACCGCCGCCACCCGACCGACCAGCAGCTCGAGGGCCTGGCGGGCGAGCAGGAGATCGGCGTTGTCGGTGACGAAGGCGCTGGTGGCCCCGAGATGCAGGATGCCGCCGGCGTCGCCGGTCTGCTCGGCGTAGTGGCGCAGGTGGGCGACCACGTCGTGGCGCGTCTGGCGCTCGAGCTCGGCGACGCGCTCGAGGTCGACGTCGTCGCGGCGGGCTTCGAGGGTGGCGATCTGCTCGGCGCTGATCGGCAGGCCGAGCTGGCGCTGGGCCTCGGCCAGGGCAATCCAGATGCGGCGCCAGGTGCGATAGCGGTTGCGGGCGGAGAAAATCGCCGCCATCGGGCGGGAGGCGTAGCGCTGGTGGAGCGGATTCTGCGGGCTTTCGGCGGCCATGGCGGCGCAGTTTAGCAGTCCTCGCGAAGGCTTTCGGGAGCGGCCGCCGGGCGATTCCCGAGAGGCTCTTCGGAGGGCTTCCCGAAGGGGCCCGACGCAGCCCTCCGACGCCGTCCCGGACCGGGTCGGGGCTGGTATATAGTTTCGGCCAGTCGCCCGTCCCTCGACGGCGAAACCCACCATGAAGATCTGCATCGAATCGGAGCTCGACCCCCTCAAGACGGTGCTGGTTCACCGTCCCGGTCTGGAGGTCGATCGCATGGTTCCGTCGATGATGGAGCGCTTGCTCTTCGACGACATCCTCTACGGTGCCGAAGCGCGGCGCGAGCACGGCCTGTTTTGCACTGTGCTGGAGCGCGCCGGCGTCGAAGTGCTGCGCGCCGGCGAGCTGCTCGCCGATGCCCTCGCCGAGGACGGTGCCCGCGACTTCGTGCTCGGCGAGCTGTCGGATCTCGACGCCGCCACGATCGGGGTGCTGCGAGCCTTGCCGGCGGAGGAGCTGGCTTCGGCTCTGATCGAAGGGCTGCCGGATCCCGACCGGGAATCCTCCGGACGCTTCTTCCTGCTCGATCCGTTGCCCAATTACTTCTTCCAGCGGGATCCCCAGATCATGCTCGGCCGCCAGGTGATGATCTCGGCGATGGCGACCACCGCCCGCGGCCGTGAGCCGCTGCTGGCCCGCACCTTGTTCAGCTTTCATCCGGAGCTGGCGCCGGCCTTCGAGTCCCTCGCCGCCATCGACGGCCTGCCGAGCGCCGCTCCGACCCTCGATCCGACCTATCCCTATCCGACCGTCGAGGGCGGAGACGTGCTGGTTCCGAGCCCCGAGGTGATCCTGATCGGGGTCAGCGAGCGCACCAATCGCTGGGGGGTCGAAGCTCTTGCCGAGTCGCTGCGCTGCCAGGACACCAGCTTCCGTCACCTGATCGTGGTCGAGCTTCCGCGACGTCGTTCCTACATGCACCTCGACACCGTCTTCACCTTCATCGACCGCGATCTGTGCCTCGGTTTTCCGCCGGTGATCGATCCCGGAACGCCTCAGTCGGCGCACGTCTACCGCGTCGATCTCGATGCCCCACAGCTCGCCTTCACCGTCCAGACCTCGCTGGTGCGGGCGTTGGCGGAGGTCGGCCTGGAGGTCGAGATCCTGCCCTGCGGTGGCGCCGAGCTGCTGCACCAGGAGCGCGAGCAGTGGACCGACGGCGCCAACGCCTTCGCCATCGAGCCCGGGGTGATCCTGCTCTACCGCCGCAACCGCTACACCCTCGACGAGCTCGATCGCCGCGGCTGGCGAGTGGTCGGAGAGGAGGATGTGGCGGCAGGGGAGCCGGTGGTCGGCCACGGGCCGACGGTAGTCACCCTGGGAGGCAATGAGCTGTCCCGCGCCCGCGGTGGGCCGCGCTGCATGACCATGGCCCTCGAACGAGGCTCTCGGTGAACCAGCCGCGTCCCCTGGCTCTGGTCGCCTTCGGCGGCAATGCCCTGCTGCGCTCGGACGATCTCGGCGTCATCGAGGAGCAGCGCCGGCGGGCCGATGCCGCCGCCGGCTGGCTCATCGACTTGGTGCACCGGCGTTACCAGTTGGTGGTGGTGCACGGCAACGGACCGCAGGTCGGGCAGGTGCTGATTCAGATGGAGGAGGCGGCGAACAAGATTCCGCCCAGCCCCCTCGATGTCGCCGTCGCCCAGACCGAGGGCAGCATGGGCTTCTTGCTCGAAAAGGCGCTGCGCAATCGCCTGATCGCCGACGGCTCCGGGCCCGAGGTCAGCACGCTGCTCAGCATGGTGGTGGTGGATCGCGCCGACCCCGGCTTCGCGGCGCCCACCAAGCCCGTCGGCCCCTTCTTCTCGCGCTACCGCGCCCAGAACTTGCAGCGTGATCACGGCTGGACGATGGTCGAAGACTCCGGCCGGGGCTGGCGCAAGGTGGTGCCGAGCCCGCGGCCGCTGGAGGTTCTCGGGGTGCCGACCTTGCGCACCCTGCTCGACCGTGGCGACATCGTGATCGCCGGCGGCGGCGGCGGGATTCCGGTGGTGCGTGACGATGCCGGCGAGCTGGTGGGGGTCGAGGCAGTGATCGACAAGGATCGCACCGCGGCGCTGGTGGCGCGCGACCTGGCTGCCGATCTCTTGATCAATCTCACCGGCATTCCCGAGGTGCGCAAGAACTTCGGTGGCTTGGACGAGCAGGCGCTGCCCCATCTGACCGCCGCCGAGGCCCGGGAGCTGCTCGACCGCGGCGAGTTCCCGGTCGGCAGCATGGGGCCCAAGATCGAGTCGGCCCTCGACTTCGTCGAGTCCACCGGCAAGGAAGTGTTGATCACCGACATCGAGACCCTGCCGGCGGCGATGGCCGGCAAGGGAGGAACCCGGCTCGCCCCCTGACGGGGCGACTCGTCGGAGGGCGCGGTCGCTCGATGCCGCCCGCCGGATCTATCGCTTATTCCAGGGTCGGACCCCGTGGGCCGACCGCTCGGAAAGGCCGGCGCGCCGAGCCGGCCGGACCGAATGTCAGCATGGTGCCGCCGCCGCGAGACCGCGCGCAATGGCTCCAGGAGGATTCGAAACTTGTCCCTGCGCCACCTCATTTCCATCCATGACCTCGCCGCGGGCCAGGTGGCCCGCTTGTTCGATCTCGCCGAGTCGGTCAAGGCCGATCCCGGCGCCTACCGCAGCGCTCTGGCCGGTCAGACGCTGGCGATGATCTTCCAGAAGTCGTCCACCCGCACCCGGGTCAGCTTCGAGGCGGGAACCTTCCAACTCGGCGGCCACGCGCTCTTTCTCTCCAGTCGCGACATTCAGCTCGGTCGGGGAGAGCCGATCTCCGACACCGCCCAGGTTCTGTCGCGCTACGTCGACGGCATCATGGCGCGCACCTTCGACCACGGCGATGTCACCGGTCTGGCGGAGCATGGCTCGATTCCGGTGATCAACGGCTTGACCGACGATCTCCACCCCTGTCAGGGGCTGACCGACTACTTCACCCTGCGCGAGGTGTTCGGCGATCTCGCCGGCCGCAAGATCACCTATGTCGGCGATGGCAACAACATGGCCCACTCGCTGATGCTGGGGGCGCCCAAGGTCGGGATGGACATCACCATCGCTTGCCCGGCGGGTTACGAGCCGGCGGCCGACTATCGGCAACTGGCGGAGGGCGATGCCGCCGCCGCCGGAAACCGGGTGGAGGTGACCAGCGACGTCGCGGCGGCGGTGGCCGGGGCGAGCTGCATCTACACCGACGTCTGGGCTTCCATGGGGCAGGAGGAAGAGCAGCAGAAGCGCCTGGCCGACTTCGCCGGTTTCACCGTCGACTCGGCCCTGATGGCGCGGGCGGCGGACGACGCGGTGTTCCTCCACTGTCTGCCGGCGCATCGCGGCGAGGAGGTCTCGGCGGAGGTCGCCGATGGCCCCCAGAGCCGTATTTTCGACCAGGCCGAGAACCGACTGCACGTGCAGAAGGCGATCATGCTCGCGTTGATGGGCGGCAGCGACTACGCCCTCTAGGTGGCGGTGCGCCGCCTTCGGCCAAGAGTCCTCAATCGATGACTTCATCGCGGGAAATGACCGAGTCACCGCCGTCCGTCGACAAGAGTCCGCAGGCGGTGCGCGACATGTTCGCGGGCGTGGCGCCGCGTTACGACCTGCTCAACCATCTGCTCACCGGAAATCTCGATTTTCTGTGGCGGCGGCGGGCGACGGCGGCCCTGAAGCCACGGCCTGGGGAGCGCATTCTCGACCTCTGCTCCGGCACCGGCGACCAGGCCCTCGGGGCGGGGCGCCGGGGGGCGCGGGTGGCGGCGGCGGATTTCTGCGTTCCCATGCTGGCACTGTCGCGCGCCAAGTTCGCCGCCGTGACCTCGCCGGGGCCTTGGCCGCTGGCGGCGGACGCTCTCGCCTTGCCCTTCTCGGAGGGGCGCTTCGCCGGTGCCACCGTGTCCTTCGGGTTGCGCAACGTTTCCGACCTCGATGCCGCCCTGCGCCAGCTCGCCACCAGCCTGCAGGCCGGCGGTCGGTTGGTGGTGCTGGAGTTCGCGCTACCCGAGAATCGCCTGCTGCGCGGCCTCTACCTGGCCTACTTTCAGCGCGTCCTGCCGTTCATCGGTCGCCTGGTCTCGCCGCGCGGCTCGGCCTACAAATACCTGCCCGACTCGGTGGTCGGCTTTCCCCAGCGGCAGGAGTTTCTCGACCACATGGCGGCGGCCGGATTCGAAAACTTGACCTACAAGAACCTGGCAGGCGGAACGGTCTGCCTCTACAGGGGTACGACGTGAAGATCGAAGACAAGATTCTCGATGGCAAGGCGGTGGCGGCGGAGATTCGCCGCGAGGTCGCCGAAGGAGTGCGCGAGTTGGTGGCGGCCGGTGGCCGGCCGCCGGGCCTGGGGGTCGTGCTGGTGGGCGAGGATCCCGCCTCCAAGGTCTACGTCGGCATGAAGACGCGGGCCTGCGAAGAGGCCGGCATGAAGGGGGTGTCGATTCGCCTGCCGGCGTCCGCCTCGGCGGAGGAGGTGCGGGCCAAGGTCGAGGAGCTCAATACCGCCGATGACGTCGACGGCTTTTTGGTCCAGCTGCCGCTGCCCAAGGCGATCGACGAGCGCGACATCCTCGATCGGGTCGATCCGGCGAAGGACGTCGACGGCTTCCACGCCGTCAACGTCGGTCGCCTGTGGCTCGACCAGGACGCCCTGACGCCGGCGACGCCGAGCGGCGTGATGGAGATGCTGCGGCGCTACGACATTCCCCTCGCCGGCCGGCGGGCCGTGGTGGTGGGGCGCAGCGCCATCGTCGGCAAGCCGATGGCGGCCCTCCTGCTGCGCGAGAACTGCACCGTCACCGTGTGCCACTCGCGGACCCGCGATCTGGCCGCCGTTTGCCGTCAGGCGGATCTCCTGATCGCCGCCGTCGGCCGCCCGGCGATGATCGGCCCCGACCACGTTCGCGAGGGCGCCATCGTGGTCGATGTCGGCACCAATCGGGTGGAGGATCGGGCCGAGGTCGAGCGCCTCTTCCCGGGCGACGAGAAGCGCCTGGCGACCCTCGAAAAGCGCGGCGGCGTGCTGGTCGGGGATGTCGACTTCACCCACGTCCGGCCGAAAGCGGAGGCGATCACGCCGGTGCCCGGAGGGGTCGGTCCGCTGACCGTGGCAATGCTGCTCTCGAACACCCTGAAGGCGGCGCGCCGGCGCCAGGGGCGATGACCCGGCCCCGGATCGTCGGCCTCACCGGAGGCCTGGCGAGCGGTAAGTCGACGGTGGCGGAGATGCTGCGCCGCGCCGGTGTCGAGGTGGTCGATGCGGACCGCCTGGTGGCCGATCTCTACCGTCCCGGCGAGGTCGGTGCGAAAGCGATCGCCGAGCTCTTCGGCGAGGCCGCCCTCGATGCCGAGGGGGCCGTCGACCATGCGGCGGTGGCGGCCCGCGTCTTCGCCGATCCGGATCTGCGTCACGCCCTCGAGGCCCGCATCCACCCGCTGGTGCGGCAGGAGTTCGCCCGCCGTGCGGCCGCGGCGGAGGGGCCCATCGTGCTCGAGGCGACGCTCCTCGTGGAGGCCGGTTACGACGAGGACTTCGACCTCGTGGTGACCGTCGAAGCGGCCCACGAGACGCGGCTGCGGCGGGCCATCGCGCGCGGCATGACGGAGGCCGAGGCGCAGGCTCGCCTGGTGGCCCAGGGCGATGGCGCGCCGCGCCGGGCGGCGGCCGACCGGGTGATCGACAACGACGGCGATCTCGCCGCCCTCGAGCAGCAGGTCGAGGCGCTGGTGGCCGACTTGCGGGGAAAATCGTGACGGTCCCTGCGGGGGACTTCGTCTTGGTGACCGGCAATCCCAACAAAGCGCGGGAAGCGGAGAACATTCTGGGCTTTCCGGTGGCCACCGAAGCGGTCGATCTGCCTGAGATCCAGAGCCTCGACCTCCTCGCGGTGCTGGAGGCGAAGGGCGATGAAGCCTGGCGTCGCCTGCGGCGGCCGTTGGTGGTCGAGGAGACCGGCTTGTTCCTGCCCGCCCTCGGAGGATTTCCCGGCCCCTTGGTCAAGTGGATGCTGGCGGCCATCGGCCCCGAGGGCATTGCGCGCACCGTGCTGGCCCTCGACGACGCCCGCGCCGAAGCGCGCTGCGCTGTCCTCTACCGCGATGCCGAAGGTTCGCGGGTGGCGGTGGGCTCCGACCACGGCACCCTGGTGCTTCCGGGACGAGGCGCCGGTGGCTTTGGCTGGGATCCGGTCTTCATGCCGCACGGGGCGACCGAGACCGTGGCCGAGCTCGGCGAGAACTGGAAGAACCGCCACGGACATCGCGGCCAGGCCTGGCGCCGACTGGGGGCGGTCGAGGGAGGTTAGAAGCGACTCGCATCTGCCGTCGAGACACGGTCTTGGGGCGGCCTTCTCTCGGGGGTTCCCGCGGCTCGGCCTTCGTGTTACTGTTCCGGCTCTTGCGCCGCGGCCGCCGGGTCGGTGGCGTCTCATCCTCCGGCAGGACCGCTCGTCGGATTCGCCTTGCCCCTTGGGGCACGGACTCTTGACAGGCGGATTCCGACCGCCTACGATCGAGGACCCTTTGCGCCGCGAAGGCTGGCTTTGGTCTGCCACGACGGCGAATCAAGAGTTGGATGGAGAGGACGATGAGCAGAACCTACAGCCCCAAGCTGTCCGAGATCGACCGGCGCTGGTACGTCGTCGATGCGGCGGGGGTTTCCCTGGGCCGACTGGCGGCGAGGGTTGCCCGCATTCTGATGGGCAAGCACAAGCCGACCTGGGCGCCGCACCTCGACACGGGCGATTTCGTCATCGTCCTCAATGCCGAGAAGACGGTCCTCACCGGGCGCAAGGAAGAACAGAAGATCTATTACCGCCACAGTGGCCGGCCGGGTGGCCTCAAGCAGCAGACCGCTGCCGAGCTGCGCCAGCGCAAGCCGGAAAAGCTGATCGAGTTCGCGGTCCGCGGCATGCTTCCGAAGGGCCCCCTCGGTCGTCGGCAGGGCAAGAAGCTCAAGGTCTACGCTGGCGGCGAGCATCCGCACGCGGCCCAGCAGCCGGAAGTCCTCGAGCTCACCGCCCAGGCGGCAGGATAGGGAAGGTTAGAAGGAGAGCGCTTTGAGCCCCAACACTCAGTACTACGGAACGGGACGCCGCAAGACGGCGGCGGCGAGGGTCTTCCTTCGGCCGGGATCGGGCAACGTGACCGTCAACGGTCGTGACCTCGACACCTACTTCCCGAACGACATTCACAAGATGGTCATCAAGCAGCCCCTGCAGCTCACCGAGACGGTCGAGAAGTTCGACATCTTCGTCACGGTGAAGGGCGGTGGTAGTACCGGGCAGGCGGGCGCTGTGCGCCACGGCATCTCCCGGGCGCTGCTCGAGTACAACGCCGAGCTGCGGGACCGGCTCAAGTCGGCCGGCCTGCTGACCCGCGATCCTCGCAAGAAGGAGCGCAAGAAGTACGGTCAGAAGGGCGCCCGGGCTCGCTTCCAGTTCAGCAAGAGGTAATGGCGATGGTCGAAGTCAGTATGAGAGAGCTGCTGGAAGCGGGGGTCCACTTCGGGCACCAGACCCGGCGCTGGAACCCCAAGATGAAGCGCTACATCTTTGGCAAGCGCAGTGGCATCTACATCATCGATCTGCAGAAGACCCTCGCGATGGTCGACGATGCGGTCGAGTTCGTCCGGGCCCTGGCGGCCAACGGCAAGACGCTGCTCTTCGTGGGCACCAAGCGCCAGGCCCAAGAGGTGATCGCCGAAGAGGCCAAGCGCTGTGGTGGCTTCTCCGTGACCCACCGCTGGCTGGGTGGCACGTTGACCAACTTCACCACCATTCGCCAGTCGATCGATCAGCTCCACGAGATCGAAGCGCGCCTCGCCGACGAGGCCAGCTCGATGACCAAGAAGGAGCGTCTGCGGCTCGAGCGCGAGCGCGACCGGATGGCCCGCAACCTCGATGGTATTCGCGAGATGAAGCGGGTTCCGGATGCCCTGTTCGTGGTCGATCCGAAGCGCGAGGGCATTGCCGTGGCGGAGGCCAACAAGCTCGGCATTCCGGTGATCGCCATCGTCGACACCAATTGCGACCCCGAGCTGGTCGACTTCATCATTCCGGGCAACGACGACGCGATTCGGTCGATCCGACTGTTCGCTTCGAAGCTCGCCGACGCCTTCCTCGAGGGATCTCAGCGCCTCGACCAGGCGGAGATGATTCGCAGCAAGGATGCCGCCCCGGCGGCGGCCGAGGGCGGAGCTTCCGCCTAGGAAGACCAGACACCAGAGAGCCCGAGCCTGTGTTCAATGGGTGAGGGGCTGAAGAGAAAAGGTCAGTCGAACAAAGCTCGGTCTGGCCTTTTCTTTTGTCCGGCGAAGTCGCCGGGAGACGAAGGAGACTGCACGATGCAAGTGACCGCTCAGATGGTCAAGGAGCTTCGCGAGCGCACCAGCGCTGGCATGATGGACTGCAAGAAGGCCCTGATGGAGACCGGGGGCGACCTCAAGGCGGCGGCCGAGTACCTGCGCAAGAAGGGCTTGGCGGCGGCGGCCGAGAAGGCCGGCCGGATCGCCGCCGAAGGCGCCGTGGGCAGCTATATCCACGCCGGCGGCAAGATCGGCGTGTTGGTGGAGGTCAACTGTGAGACCGACTTCGTGGCTCGCACCGATGAGTTCCAGGCGCTGATCAAGGACATCGCCATGCACATCGCCGCCGCCCAGCCGAAGTTCATCGAGCGTGGCGAAGTGACGTCCAGTCTGCTCGACAAGGAGCGCGAGATCTTCCGCCAGCAGGCGATCGATGCCGGCAAACCGGAGCAGGTCGTCGACCGCATCGTCGAAGGCAAGATCGGCAAGTACTACTCCGAGCACTGCCTCCTCGAGCAGGCCTTCGTCAAAGATCCGGACAAGTCCGTCGGCGACATGATCTCCGAGAAGGTCGCCAAGATCGGCGAGAACATCAAGGTGCGCCGCTTCGAGCGTTACCTCCTCGGCGAGGGTCTCGAGAAGCGCTCCGAGGACTTCGCGGCCGAGGTCCAGGCCCAGATGGGCGCCTGACCGGCGAGCCGAAGATCGCACCATGACGCAAGCGGCGAAATACGGGCGCATCCTGCTGAAGCTCTCGGGAGAAGCCCTGATGGGCTCCCAGTCCTTTGGTATCGACGAGAGCATGGTGTCTTCGATCAGCGAAGACATCTGCGAAGTCCATGAGCTGGGAGTCCAGATCGCCATCGTCATCGGCGGCGGCAACATCATTCGCGGACTGGCGGCGAGCCACCGCGGCATCGACCGGGTGACCGGCGATTACATGGGGATGTTGGGCACGGTGATCAACGCCCTCGCCCTGCAGGATCGGCTGGAGAAGTGCGGCGTCACGACGCGGGTGCAGACCGCCCTCGACATGCGTGACGTCGCCGAGCCCTTTATTCGACGGCGGGCCCTGCGCCACCTCGAGAAGGGGCGCATCGTCATCTTTGCGGCCGGCACCGGCAATCCGTTCTTCACCACCGACAGTGCGGCGGCGCTGCGCGCCAACGAGATCAACGCCGACATCCTCCTCAAGGCGACCAATGTCGCCGGCATTTACAGCGCCGATCCGCGCCTCGATCCGCAGGCCGAGCTCTTGCCGGAGGTCACCTACCAGCAGCTCCTCGAGCGCAATCTGCGGGTGATGGACGCCGCCGCCATCAGCCTCTGCCGCGACAACGGCATTCCGATCGCCGTCTTCGACCTCCACGACCGCGGCAGTACCGGCCGTGTGGTGCGCGGTGAGGCGGTGGGATCGGTGGTGACCTCCTGAGCCTCGGCCGGCGCAGCGATTGACAGAGCGCTCCGGCAGCGAGAAGATCTTTGTCTCCTGTCGTTAACGGCCTTTCCACCGAGGGAGGACATATGCAAGAGCTGTTTCGCGAGATCGAGATCAAGATGAAGCAGGTGGTAGACCACCTGCACCACGAACTGAAGACCTTGCGGACCGGTCGCGCATCCCTCTCGATGCTGGATGGCGTGACGGTGGACTACTACGGGACTCCGACGCCGCTCAATCAGCTCGCCGGATTGAGCGTCCCGGAGCCCACGATGATCGTCGCCCAGGCCTACGACAAGAGCCAGATCGGTGCCATCGAGAAGGCCATCATGCAGGCTGACCTCGGACTCAATCCGTCGAATGACGGGTCGGTGATCCGCATCCCGATCCCACCCCTGACGGAGGAGCGGCGCAAGGAGTTCGTCAAGAAGGCCCACGACCTGTCCGAGTCGAGCCGCAATGGCATCCGCCAGGCGCGGCGCGAGGGCAATGATCGCCTCAAGAAGATGGAGTCGGACAAGGAGATCAGCCAGGACGACGAGCACCGCGGCCACGACGAGATGCAAAAGCTCCACGATCACTACATCAAGCAGATCAACGATGCCCTCGCTGCCAAGGAAGCGGCGATCATGGAGGTCTAGCCCGGGCTAGGCTCCGGCCACGGGTCGCGTTCCGTTCCGGTCGCGATTCCCCTCGAGATGTTCATCTACGGCTACCATCCGGTGCGCGAGGCGTTGCGGCGCCAGGCTTCGGAGGTTCGCAAGGTGATGGTGGCCAGTGCCCGCGGCGGCTCTCGCCGGCGGGAGATCGAGCGCCTCTGCCAGCGCCTCGGCATCCCCCTCGAAGGACTGCATGGCGACCGTCTCGAAGGGCGGGTCCACAACGGATTCGCCGCCGAGCTGGTCGGCGATCGCGCCAAGGCCGGGCGGCGATCCGCCGGCGGTCAGTCCGCCGAGCGGCGGTCCGATCCGGAGCTCCAGGTGCTGGTCGAGGATGTTCAGGACCCGCGCAACCTCGGCGCTCTGCTGCGCGTCGCCGAAGGGGCCGGAGTCGGCCGGCTGATGGTACGGGATCGCGGCTCGGCGCCGCTCAACGCCGCGGCGATCAAGACCTCCGCCGGCGCCAGCGAGTGGCTGCCCGTCGAGCGCATCACCAACTCGGCGCAGGTCATCGAGCGACTGCAGCAGGACGGCTATTGGGTTTACGGCCTGGCCGCCGGCGGCAAGGCGCCCTGGGAGGTCGATCTGCGCGGCAAAGCGGTGCTCTGCTTCGGTGGCGAAGAGAAGGGGCTGCGCGCCCGTACCCGGAACCTCTGCGACGACATCCTCGGCCTGCCGATGCGCGGTCGGGTGGAGAGCCTCAACCTCGCGACCGCCGCCGCGGCGGTGCTCTATGAGGCCGTTCGGCAGCGCCTCGGCGAGGAGCCGAAACCCTGAATCCGGCCGAGCTGCTGGCGGTGGCGACCGGCGCAGCGGCCGCCTTTCTCTTCGTCTCGGTCGGACTCTGGTCGGCTCGGCGCCGGTGGCTCGCGGCTTGCCTGGAGCGCCGCCGCTGGTGGTCCTGTCGGCGGTTTCCCTCGTCCTGCTCTGGTGGGCCGTCGCCGGCTTCTGGACGCTTTCGGCGGTGCAGCGATTCGATCGTGCTGGTGCCGTCCTCTGGGTACTTCTCCTGGCCCTGGTCGGCTGGCGCTGGGGGCGGGGTGGCCAACGGCTGCGATGGCGAAGTCTCTTCGAGCGCCTCCGGGCTCTTCCCGAAGGCTGGCTGTGGTGTGGCGTTCTGGCCGTCGCCTCGCTCCGGCTGCTGCGCAGCCTGGCGGCGCCGCCGCTGGCCTGGGACGCGCTGACCTATCACCTCTACAAGGCCGGTCGCTTCGTGCAGACCGGCGGCTGGGCTCGCGAGCCGGCGCCGGACACCGGGGGAGCCTACGAGTACCTGTCGCCGCTGGTCGAGTCGCTCTATGCCTGGAGCTTACTGCCGACCCACCGTGACGGCTTGGTGCCGCTGGTCGGATTCGCCTTCTGGGGGCTTGGCCAGGTGGCGCTCTACGGCACCGCTCGGGAGCTCGGTGCCGGGCGTCGCGGCAGCCTTTTGGCATCTGCCGCGGTGGCCGCCAGCCCCGCCGCCCTGACTTATCTCGGCAGTGCCTATGTCGACCTCGCCGGCCTGGCCTTCTTTGCCCTTGGCGCCCTCTTCTTCTGCCGCTGGCGTCGCACTCGCCGGTCGCTGGACGGAGTTTTGACCGTTGCTGCTCTCGGGCTCGGAGCCGGAGCCAAGCTGACGTTGGTGCCGGCGGTCGCGGTGCTGGCGGTTTCTTTTCTCTTCACGGCCCGCTCGCTCACCGGGCGCGGCAAGCTACTCGCCCTCGGGGCCGTCGGCGTCGCCGTGCCGCCCTACTTGCGGAGCTGGCTCGAAACCGGGTCGCCGATCTTTCCGGTGGGTCTGGAGATCTTCGGCTGGTCGGGGCATCCGCTGGCGGCGCCGGAAGCCCTGGCCGGCGTGGTCGACACCTTGGCGGGACCTTTCGCGACGGCCGCTCTCCTGCTGTTCGCGCCCTTGGGCGGAGCCTTCAATGGTCCCGGTCCGGCCCTGGTGATCCTGCCCTTGCTGGCCATCGTGGCCTTCGCCGGCTCCGGCCGGCGCCTCGAACGAGGGGTCTTCGCGCTCGTCGCAGTGGTCTCGCTGGCCCTGTTCTTGAGCCCGGCCATGGTGTTGATCCGCACCACCACCATGGCGGCCACCACCGGACGCTACTTTCTGCCGGGGCTGGCGGCGCTGGCGATCCTCGCCGCCGGCTTCCGCGGTCCTTGGGCTCGCGCCCTCGCTTGGCTGGCGGTGATCGGCGGCGCCTGGCTGGCGCGACCTCGGGCCTGGTCGGCGAGCGAGGCCGTTCCGCTGGCGGTGGTATTGGCGCTCGCCGTCGTCGCCATCGCCGTCGTTGCCGGCGTTCGGCGAGGACTGGCCTTGGGGTGGCTCGGGACGCGGGTCGCCATCGTGTCGGCGGCGCTGCTGATCGGGTTGGGGACGGCGGCCCTGGAGCAGGTTCGGCAGGGCCATCGCTATGAGATCTACCGCGCTGCGGCCGAACGTCCGCCCCTCTTCCATCTCCATCGGCTGCACGGCGCCTACGCCGGGGCCTGGCCCCTTTGGCAGGCCCTCGACGGGCCGCGTCCCCTGCGCCTGGCGGTGACCGCCGGTTGGGATCGTCTAGGCCACAACTGGTATCGCTACCCGCTGCTCGGCAGCCGATTGCAGAACCAGGTCTTCTACGTGCCGATCACCGCGGCTGGCGAGGTCGTCGACTATCGCGACGAAACCGCCATCGCCGAGCGCGCCGACCGCCAAGCCTGGCTCCGGCGACTGCGGGCGGAGCGGATCGATGCGGTCGTCTCGCTGGCTCCGCGCTGGACCGTCGAGGACCAATGGCTACGCGCCGCGCCGCAGCTGTTTCGTCGTGTCGCCGGCGACGAGCGCAACTTCCACGCCGCCTTCGGGGTCGATTCGGTCGCCCTCGAGGCCGCCCTCGCAGGCGCCGGAGAGGCCTTGCCAGCGTCGCCTTGAACCGCTAGACTGCCGGTCCCGCGCGGGTGGCAGGATCGCTGTGTGCGGGAACCGGGTCCACTGGCCGGCATAGCTCAGAGGTAGAGCAACTGTCTTGTAAACAGTTGGTCCCCGGTTCGATTCCGGGTGCCGGCTCCAGGTTGGCGGTCCGGTGGCAGGTCTCGGGGAGGTGTGGCCGAGTGGACAAAGGCAGCAGACTGTAAATCTGCCGGGAATTCCCTACGATGGTTCGAATCCATCCGCCTCCACCAACCAGCGGGAGTAACTCAGGGGTAGAGTCACAGCCTTCCAAGCTGTTGGTCGCGGGTTCGAATCCCGTCTCCCGCTCCAACTCCTCTCGGACGTGATCTCGTCGGTTCTGGACTTCCCAATTCAGATCTGGCACAATCGCGCTCCGCTGCCCTCGCGGGCAGCGCTCAAGAGGAGCTTTCGCCCTTCGCCATTGACAGTCGGCGAGGGAGACGGCTAGAGTTGGAGGGTTAGGCCGATGTCGCTGTCCTGGGTTCGGTCCAGGAGAGCGCTCGGCCTTCTTTGGCCCACGTGGCTCAGGGGTAGAGCACTTCCTTGGTAAGGAAGGGGTCACCGGTTCAAATCCGGTCGTGGGCTCCATAATCGTTGTTCATTTCGACGGTAGAGCTTCTTAGCCTAGACCCGAAATATCCACGTCCCGGTGTTCCCGGGCAGCAAGCACTTCAGGAGGCATTCGAGCCGCCATGGGTAAGGAAAAGTTTGAGCGCACAAAGCCGCACGTGAACGTGGGTACGATCGGTCACGTCGATCACGGTAAGACGACGTTGACGGCGGCGATCACGACGGTGTTGGCCTCTCAGGGTCTTGCGGAGACGGTGGCCT
>JBCCHV010000045.1 GCA_039028635.1 Acidobacteriota bacterium | reverse complement strand
GTTTCCCCCAAACTACTCCCCCTATCCTTATTTTTTTTAAAACCATCTCCCCCCCCCCCACCCCCCCACCCCGCTGGTGTTGTCGGTCCCGCGGGGGGTGGGGGGGGGGTGGGCCGGCGGCCTCCTGCAACCAACCTCCCAAACCACGGGCCGCACACCTATCAACCCGTGCCGGCGACCCCTCCATCCAAACCAACGGCGCCGGCCCACATCCACGGAGCCGGCCAGCCCCCGCCGAACGAGCACGGAGCGCAGATGTCCGAGCCCACCAAGTGAACCGAAGCAGGAAACCT
This sequence comes from Acidobacteriota bacterium, assembly GCA_039028635.1. Lineage (NCBI taxonomy): Bacteria > Pseudomonadati > Acidobacteriota > Acidobacteriota bacterium. Next base: position 52,382 of record JBCCHV010000045.1, on the reverse strand, counting down.
TCGAAGACAAACGCGACCCGCGAAGCCACCAACCCCCAGGCGAGTTCCGAGCACCGCGCGCAGGCGGCGGGGGATGGCCGGCGGCCCTCCACGAGCAGTCGGCGGGGCCAGTCAAGGTCCCGAAGGAGCGAGGCCCCGCAAACCCCAGCCCCGAACTTGACGTATTCTCAAACGCCATGCTGCGAGCCTGCATCGCCCTCCTGCTCCTCCCGATCGCCGCCTGCACCGCGCCGCCCGCCCACGTCGCCGCGGCCAGCGCCGGCGGCAACCCGGGCAGTCCGGCGACCAAGGAGTTCAAGGCCCCCGGAGACCCGAAATCGGCCACCACCTCGCCGACCATCCGCGGCATCACCGTCTCCACCCACCGCGACGGTCAGGACTGGGGCACCGACGTCATCGACCCCGCCCTCGACGATCTGCAGAGCGTCGGCGCCAACTGGGTCGCCATCCACCCCTATGGCTGGATTCGCGGCGACGGCACCGTGCGCTTTCGCGAATTCGATCCCGAAAACCCACCGGCCCACATCACGCGCCCCATCGCCGCGGCCCACGCCCGCGGCCTCAAGATTCTGATCAAGCCGCACCTCGGCTACTGGCGCTCGCCCTTCCGCTGGCGCGGCGACATCACCTTCGACGACGACGCCTCCTGGGAGCGCTTCTGGAGCAGCTACGAGCGCTGGATCCTCGCCATGGCCCACGCCGCCCGCGGCGCCGACGCCTTCGCCGTCGGCACCGAGCTCGACCGCACCCTCGACCAGAGCGAGCGCTGGCGCACCCTGATCGCCAAAGTGCGCCGCATCCAGAAAGCCCCCCTTACTTACGCCGCCAACTGGACCGACTACCAGCGCGTCGAGTTCTGGGACGACCTCGACTGGATCGGCATCCAGGCCTACTTCCCGCTCACCGAAGAGGCCCTCAAGGATCCGCGAGCGCTGGAGCCCGAGATCACTGCCGGCTGGCGCCAAGAGATGCAGCGGCTGCGCGCCTTCGCCGACCGCCACGAGCGCGACATCGTGTTTACGGAGCTGGGCTACAACCGCTCCTTCTCCGCCCCGGTAGCGCCCTGGGAGTACCGCACCGACGGCGCTGAAGCGGAGGCCATCCAGGCCGTGTGCCTGCGAGTCGCTCTCGACGCCGTCGAAGGCGAGCCGCGGGTGCTGGGCTCCTTCCTGTGGAAGTGGTTTCCGCCGCCCCACACCGTGGGACGGAACTTTCAGCTCGCCACGCCCGAACTGCGCCGGGTGATCGGCGACGCCTGGGACCGTTAGCCCGGCGCCAACGCCGCGACCACCTCTGCGGAGGTTCGAATACCCGACGTCATCGCCCCCTCGAGGCCCGGGGCGACCAGCTCGGTGTGCTCGCCGGCGAAGTGAATCGGACCGATCGGCTGGGGAATCGCCGAGGCGAAGGCCTGTAGCTGGCCGGGAGCGTAGTGCGCGTAGGCGCCCTGGGCGTAGGTCGAGGCCCAATTGATGGTCATCGCCGCCTCGCAAGCGTCGGCCGCCTCGGGCCACAGCGTCGCCAGCCACTCCACCACCTGGTCCGAGTGCCGTTCGGCGCTCAGCTGCGAGAACTCCGCCAAACCCGCCCCGTTGATCCAGTTCAGCAGCAAGCCACGACTGCCTTCCCCCTCCGAGAGATCGAACAGCCGTTCGAACTTCGAGTCGCTGTAGAGCACCGAGAACTTCCCATCGGCGAGCCAGAACCGCCGCTTCGTCGGGATGAAGGTCTTCGCCACCTGGGTGTAGGGCAGATCATCGATCATGCGCTGCCGCTCCGCCGGCAGAGGCGGCTCGAACTCGACTTGGCGAAGGGCCGTGAACGGCAGGGTCAGAATGACGCGGGCGGCGCGGTAGGTTTCTTCGCCCCCCGGTGAAGCGAACACCAGACGCAAACCGTCGCCGTCCCGCACCACGGCATTCAGCTTGCGGCGATAGGTGATCGCCCCACCGAGGCCGGCGGCCATCGCCTCCGGCAGGGCGCCCTGGCCGTCTTTCAGGCGCAGGGCGATGCCGGAGTCCCCCAGCCGGCGCAAGAAATCGCGCAGCGCGCTCAAGGCGGAAACGGTGCTCAGACGGTTGTAGTTGAGGGAGTGCTCGATCAGGCCGAGGGCCGCCGGCGAGGCGCCCTGCTGCTGCAAGAGCTCGAGCAGCGACAGGCGATCATAGGCGGCGCATTCCGGGGCCATCACCCCCTCGACCTGGCCGATCTCCTCTGCCAGCGGGCGGAGATAGTGGCTCAGAAGGCGAAAGGGCGCCAGCGGCTTCTCCGCCGGGTGCAGGTCGAGGGGCCAGCGATCGGGGTCTTGGCGCAGGTCCGAGCCGCGCACGGTGCTACCCGCGAGTCGGACGAGAGTGTCTGGACGGGGCGTCGGCATGAGGACTTCTTCGATCGCCAGCCCGAGGCGGTCGCAGAAGCCGCGCCAGTGACGATAGTCGCTGCCGGCGCTCATCGCGCCGGCGTCGATCGGGAGACCGTCCCCGAAGGGATTGCGCAAGGTCCAGACCCGCCCGCCGGGCCGCTCCGAGCCTTCGAAGAGCCGCACCTCGACCCCCGCGTCGCGCAGCTCCCAGGCCGCCGTCAGGCCGGCCAGCCCGGCCCCCACCACCGCCACCCGCCGCGGAGTCCCGGCGCCGCAGGCGGAGAGCCAGGGAGAGGCCGCCAGCAGCCCCAGGCCGGTGACGAAGCGCCGCCGATCGAATTGTCTTTCGGCCATGACAATCAGCCTACCAGGCGGCCTCAACGGCCGGGCTCCGAGGCCGGCTCAGGCAGGCGGTACCGACAGGGGCAGAAGGAGGGACTGTCTAAAGGTTGGGCAGAACAACGGCCGCCGACTTCGCCGCGGCGAGGTGGCCGCGGGCTCGCATCCAAGAATCGTTGTAGATGGTGCTCAGGTAGCGCGAGCCAGAATCGGCGAACAGGGTCACCAGTCGCGCCGGCCGAGCGAGGGATTCGGCAACCTGGCGCACACCCACCAGCGCCGCCCCGGCCGATCCGCCGACGAACATGGCCTCCCGCCGGGCCAGCTCGCGAGCCGCCAGAAAGGCGTCCCGGTCGCACACCTGGACCATGTCGTCGAAGAGCTCGAACTCGGGACAGTCGATGATCTCCTCGTCGCCCAGGCCCTCGACGCAGGAGGCCTTGGGCTCGACACGACGGCCAGTGCGGAAGTACTCGGTGAACACCGACCCTTCGATATCCACCGCCACCACCCGAATCGTCGGATCCTGCTCCTTGAGATAGCGCGCCACGCCGGAAACCGTGCCACCGGTTCCGATGCCGCAAACGAAGGCATCGATGCGGCCGTCCATCTGGCGCCAGATCTCCGGGCCGGTGGTCAGGTAGTGGGCCTCATTGTTGACCCGGTTGTTGTGCTGATCGGGAAAGTAGAGGCCTTCTTCCGCTTCGGCCAGCCGGCGCGCCTTGCGGTTGTAGCTCTCGGGATGCTCCGGCGGCAGCTCGCCGTCGACCAGCACCAGCTCCACCCCCAGAGCGCGCAGGCAGTCGAGCTTCTCGGGACTGGTCTGGCGCCGCACCACCATGCGGCAGCGCAATCCTTCGAGCACCGCCATCATCGCCAGTCCCATGGCGGTGTTGCCGGAGGAGGCCTCAAGCACGACGCCGCCGGGCCGCAGCTTGCCCTCGTCGAGGGCGCGGCGCACGATGTGGCGAGCGATGCGATCCTTGACGCTCCCCATCGGGTTCAGGTACTCGAGCTTGGCGTAGGCCTCACACGGCGCCGGCACCGTCCTGCCCAGCCGCACCAAGGGTGTCCAGCCGACGGCGTCGCTCAAGCGGTCGAAGACTCTCAGCTCGTTCACGGGCGGATTATAGCCAGCGAATGCGACATTTCCGGGGCAGCCCCCGGCCATTCCGTGACCGCTTCCCTGCTCGACCCGAGGATCTTCCCGACGGTCGATGATCGACTCTCGGTCACCGCGTCGCTACTCCAAGGCGGACAGCGTATGATCCCTAGTTCAAGCCGGCACTTTCAGAACCAACTTCAAGGAGAGTTCCCGATGTCCGAAGACTTCCCGCGCGGCCGCTTTGTCTGGTACGACCTGATCACTCCCGATACGGAGGCGGCCAAGGCCTTCTACGGCGCCATCGTCGGCTGGGGAACGATGCAGTGGGATGGCCCCGCCGACTACTCCATGTGGACCCGTGGCGAGATGCCGATGGGCGGTGTCGTCGGCCTCTCCAAGGAGGAGCTCGACGGCGGCATGCCGCCGCACTGGGTCGCCTACATCGCCACCCCCGACGTCGACGCCACCGCCGCGCGCTGCAAGGAGCTCGGCGGCCAGGTGCTGCACGGCCCCGAGGACATTCCCAACACCGGCCGCTTCGCCCTCTTGCTCGACCCCCAGGGCGCCAAGTTCGCCGCCTACACGCCGGCCGCCGAGGCCGGCGGCCACGACGGCCCGCCGGAGCTCGGCGAGTTCTCCTGGCACGAGCTGATGACCAGCGACTACGAAGGCGCCATGGCCTTCTACAGCGACCTCTTCGGCTGGCAGAAGCTCGACGCCATGGACATGGGCGAGGCCGGCATCTACCAGCTCTACGGCCGCACCGAGATGCCCCTCGGCGGCGCCATGAACCTGACGCCGGAAATGCCCATGCCGCCGTCCTGGCTGCACTATGCGCGGGTCGAAGACATCAACGTCGCGGTGGACAAGGTCAAGGAGCTCGGCGGCCAGATCGTGGTCGGCCCGATCGAGGTGCCGGGCGGCGACTGGGTGGTCCAGGCCAGCGATCCCCAGGGCGCCATGTTCGCCCTCCACCAGGTGGGAGCACCGCCAGCCGAATAGAGGCTGTCCAGCCGACAGCAGGTCGATTCGAACCGCCCACGAAGCCAACGCTCGCGGGCGGTTCTGTTTCTCGGGCTAGGTGATCGAGCGCGCCAGCCGCCTCGAGGCAGCCAGGCCAATCCAAAGGGCGAGCAGCCACAGGCCCCAGGAGCGCAGGGTCGGGATATCGGCCGGGATGGCGCCTTCCTCGAGCTCGATCACGCGGTCGACGTCGAGGTTGCGCAGCACATCGCGGCGGCCACTCGGCCAGCGCACCGCCAGCTCGTCGACGCGGGTGGCGGAGCCCAAGCCGAAGTGCGCCTCGATGGGGTTCTGCGACACGTAGTTGCTGCCGGCGCGCAGCTCCTGGAGCTGGGTGACGCCGCCAACGGTGACCTCGATGTGGGCCCCGACCGCCGAGGTGTTGCCATCGGCGCCCCGCAAACGCACCCCCAAGTAGTGCCCCAGGGCATCGCCGCCGTCGTTGCGGAAGAGGCGGGACGGCCCGGCGTTGTTGGCGATGAAGAGGTCGATGTCGCCGTCGCGGTCGTAGTCGAAGCAGACCACGCCGCGACCCTGCCGCAGGGCCTCGACGCCGAGCTTGGCGGCGCGCTCGCTGAAGGTGCCGTCGCCATTGGCGATATAGAGGCGGGCCGGATCGTCGAAGAACTCGTTGGCGCCGGACAGCGGCATGCCGTTGACGTGGAAGAGGTCCGGGTGACCATCGTTGTCGAGGTCCGCGAAGCAGCTCCCCCACCCCCAGTAGCCGTAGCGCACGCCGGCCTCGTCGGTGGCGTCTTCGAAGGTGCCATCGCCGCGATTGCGATAGAGGCGGTTGCCGCTGATCCCCCAGTTGCCGGGCACGATGCCGTCGGGATCCCAGATGCTCGACACGAACCAGTCGAGGTCGCCGTCGTGGTCGTAGTCGATGACCGCCGCACCCATGCCGTTCTCGTCGTCGATCTCGGGTCCGGTGACGTCTTCGAACCGTCCGTCGCCGAGGTTGCGAAACACCCGGCTGGTGCCGAAGTCGGCGGCGAGCAGAAGATCCGGGAGGCCGTCGAGGTCGATGTCCGCGAAGTTGGGGGTGAAGCTGAAATCCTCGCGCTCGAAGGCGACGCCCAGGCCCGAGCTTTCGTCGATGTCGGTGAAGACGCCGCCGCCCTCGTTGCGCCACAGATGCTCGCCGGCACCGGGCGGTCCCCAATGGCTCAAGAAGGCATCGAGGTCACCGTCGAGATCGATATCCGCAAAGGCCGCCGAAAAGGTGTTGCGGAAGGTCGCGAAGCCGGTGCGATCGCTGATCTCTTCGAAGGTGCCGTCGCCCTGGTTGAGGAAGGCCCGCGGTGAGGTCCCGCCGACCCCTCCGATCACCAGGTCGGGCCAGCCGTCGCCATCGATGTCGGCGAAGGTCGGGCCACTGCCACGCTCACCGCTGATCGCGACGCCGGCGGCCGCTCCGAGCTCCTCGAAGGTGCCGTCGCCGCGGTTGCGGAACAACAGGTTGGGGCCCATCGTGCCGCGCACCGCATAGAGATCGACAAAGCCATCGCGGTCGTAGTCGCCGGCCGCCACCCCGCCGGACATCATCGCCGGCTCGGTGAGCGGCGGCGTACCGAATCCATGTTCGTAGAGAACGCCGGCCGCGCGGGTGACGTCGGTGAAGGTCCACCCTTGCGCCGCAACCGCCGTCGCAGACAACAATCCAGCGAGTCCCGCCCAGAGATAACGCCTGAAAATCATGTTGCCAAAGCATAGTCGATCTCGTCGACTTGCGCTTTCGAAGATCGAACGGTTAGCATGAATGCATATCTCATAGATTGCCTAAGCGTCTGGAAGCAAAGGATTCCCGCCCTTTCGGCCCTTGTGCCCCATGGCGTACGGCCCACGGAGGTTGTAATGCGGCAGTCGATCCGGTGGATGCTGTGCCTCGTCCTGACGATTTCGTCGGCGCTGCCCCTCGGCGCCTTCACCCGGCCGACCCACCGGAGTGAGCTCGAGCCGCTGCAGAAAGCCATGCCGGCGATGCGCGAGGGCCGTGAGGTGGCCGCCGCCGCCGCGGTGATGAACCGCCTTCCGGGCCGAACCGCCTGGAGCGCCTTCCTGCCTTCCCTGGGCCCGCGAGGAGAAGTCTACTTCGATCTGTCGACCGGCGAGCCGGCGATGGTCAAGGGCGCCCCGATCGCCATGATTCCAGGCCGCGGCAACCAGCTCCCGACACCACCCCACGGCGTCGACGAGACTCTGGTGACCTCGCGATCGGACGCCTTTCTCGACCGCCACGCCGCTCTTCTGCCGGTGCCTCGGCTGGAGATCGTTCATCGCAAGACCTTTCGCGCCAGCGACCATCTGTGGGTGGTGACCTTCGAGCACCAGCCCGCCGGAGTGCTGGTGGCGAGCTCGCGCCTGACCCTGCTGATCAGCCACGGCAACCTGGTCTCCTGGGGCAGCGAGGACATCTTCCCGCGCCGCCCAGGCAGCGTCGCCGAGCCGACCTTCGGGCGCGAGCAGGCACAAGCCTTCACCGCCCAGTACGTCGATTGGGACACCAAGCGCGACGCCTGGATCGGCGAGCCGCAGCTCCTCTTTCTGCCCGAGAAGGCCGGCCTCGGCGCCTTGAGCAGCGCCCTGCCGGGCAAGCGACACCGGCTGGTGTGGGAGCTGACCTTCCGCCGCGCCGGCGTGGTCGGCACCTGGCTGGCCCACGTCGACGCCGTCCGCGGAGAGATCCTGCAGTTCGCCGACATCAACCAGTACGGCTGGATCCGCGGCGGCATCGAGCCCTCGACCTGGACCGACACCGAGGTCAACCGACCGCTACCGCTGGTGACCTTGAGCAGCGGGGGCTTTTCGAGCCTCGAGGGGCTGCTCTCGGCGACCGCTCCCTTCACCGCGTCCCTCGACGGCGAGCTGATCCAGATCGCCGACCAGTGCGGCACGCCAGGGGCCCCGGTGCTGGCCGCCGACAGCAACCACAACGTCAACTTCGGCATCGGACCACCGAATCCCGCTGGCGATGCCGACTGCACCACCAACGGCCTCGGCGACGAGCACAACACCCATGCGGCGCGCTCGGCGTACTACCACACCACGCGCCTGAAGGATAAGGGCCGCAGCTGGTTGCCGGCCAACGGCTGGCTCGACAGCTCCCACGAGGTGCGGGTCAATATCGAGGACACCTGCAACGCCTACTGGAGCCCGCCGGGAGGCTTCAACGGCTTCTTCCAGGAAGGCTTCAACACTCAGCTCGATCTGCTGTGCTGGAACACCGGTGAGATCGCCGCCATCTTCCAGCACGAGGTCGGACACGGCCTCGATCAGAACGACGCTCAGGGAACCGCCGATGGCGGCACCGGCGAGACCTATGCCGACGTCCTCGCCATGCTCGACAGCCACGAGTCCTGCGGCGGCCCGGGCTTCTGGGACCAGATGTGCCCGAGCTATGGCTTCCCTTGCACCGACTGCACCGGCGTCCGCGACCAGGACTACGCCAAACACCTCGACGGCAATGGCGAACCGGTGACCACGCCGTTCACCCCCGACAACTTCACCCGCACCTGCCCCGGCGGCTTTTTCGGTACCGGTCCCTGCGGCCAGCAGGTGCACTGCGAATCGATGCCCGGCGGCGGCGCCATCTGGGATCTGGCGGTGCGCAAGCTCGGCCCGGCCTTCGACATCGACACCGCCTGGTTGATCACCGAACGCACCTGGTTCCTCGCCATGCAGGGCGCCACCGGCGCCTTCAACTGCAACTCCACCACCTTCGTGTCCGACGGCTGCGCCACCACCTCGTGGTTTCAGACCATGCTGGCGGCGGACGATGACGACGGCGACCTGACCAACGGCACGCCCCACGCCGCCCACATCTTCGCGGCCTTCGACGACCACGCCATCGCCTGCGGCAGCGCCGCCGACGCCGGCAATCAGAACAGCTCCGGCTGCCCCGTTCTGGCCGCCCCGGTGGTGACCGCCGCGGCCACCGCCGGCACCCTCGACGTGAGCTGGCCGACGGTGCCCAACGCCGGCGGCTACACCGTCCTCAAGAACCACGGCGAGTGCAACCGCAGCTACCAGCAGGTCGCCAACCTCGGCGCCGCAGCCACCGGCTTCATCGACTCGGACGTCCTCGACAACCAGCCCTACAGTTACCGGGTGGTCGCCCTCGAGACCGCCGCGGACCTGGCTTCGAATAGCTGCTACTCGGATCTCTCGAACTGCGCCGAGGCCACCATCAGCGCCTGTCCGGCCGCCCTGGCGGCGGCTCCGTCGCTGAGCAATCCGGCCGACAACCAGGTCGAGGTGGGGTGGGATGACGCTGGCAGCTGCGCCAGCTTCAACATCTATCGCCAGCAGGGCGGCTGCACCGGCGGTGGCGGATTCGTCCGCATCGCCGCCGGCGAGGCCGGCTCGCCCTACAGCGACCTCGCCGTCTCCGGCGGCATCGCCTACGGCTACCAGATCTCGGCCCTCGATCCCACCGGGTCCTTCGAAACCGGCCGGTCGCCGTGCAGCGAGATCACCCCGACCGGTGCTTGCAACGAAATGCCGTCCTTCGACGCCGCGGCGGTCATCGCCAGCAATCGCGAGGACATCGTCTGTGGCGTCCGCCTCGAGTGGGGCGACGGCGCCACCACCTGCCCGGCCCAGGCGGTGGTCTACAACGTCTATCGCGACACCTCGCCGGGCTTCCTGCCCGGCGACGGCAATCGCATCGCCACCAACCTCGCCGCCACCAGCTATCTCGACAGCGACGTCGAGTCCGGCACCGAGTACTTCTACATCGTGCGCGCCGAGGCCCTCAGCGGCGTCGGCGGTGGACCCAACGGCGGCGTCGAAGATCCCAACGTGTCGACCGTTTCGGCGATCCCGAGCGGCCCCTTCGGCGCCCTCTTCCAGGACGACCTCGAAAGCGGCACGGCGGCCTGGTCCACCACCACCGGCCCCACCGACGAGGGCACCGTCGGCTGGGCCCTGGTCACCGACTTCAGCACTTCGGCACCGACCTCCTGGTTCGCGCCCGACACTCCCGACATCGGCGATCAGCGCATCGAGCTGGTCGGCGACACGGCGCTGGCCTCCGGCGCCGGCCTGCTGCGCTTCTGGCACCGCTTCAACACCGAGGCGACCTACGACGGCGGTGTCCTCGAGTACTCGGTGGACGCCGGCGCCTCCTGGTTTGACATCCTCGCCGCCAACGGCGGCGCGATTCCCGACAACGCCGACCGCTTCCTCGCCAACGGCTACACCGCCACCATCCGCGCCACCGCCACCACCAACCCGGCCGCCGGCCGCGACGCCTGGAGCGGCAACAACGGCAGCGACTTCGTCCAGGTGGTGGTCGATCTCGCCGACTTCGCCGGCACCTCGGTGCGCTTCCGCTGGCGCATGACCAGCGACGCTTCGGTATCCCGAGACGGCTGGTGGGTGGACGACGTCGAAGTCATCGAAGGCTCCGTCTGCAACGACCCGAGCCTGATCTTCGCGGACAGCTTCGAGTCCGGCGACACCACCGCCTGGACGACCGCTGTGCAGTAGACCCCCGCCGCCGGCGAAGCACCCGGGGCGGTCTGCAGACCGCCCTTGGCGAGCCCTCCCGGAGGCGCCGACTCTTGATAGATTCCGTCCCACACCGGACCAACATGGGCCGATGCCGAGGCGCCAGGAGCGCCGACTACCAGGAGACGAGCATGGCGGTCGAGATCAGCGGAGAATACGCCGGCAACCTGAAGGTCAACATGACTCACGGTCCTTCCGGCACCAGCCTGACCACGGCGGCGCCGGTCGACAATCAAGGCGATGGCAGCTCCTTCTCTCCCACCGACCTGGTGGCGGCGGCCCTCGGCAGCTGCATGGTGACCTTGATCGCCATCGCCGCCGAGCGCGACGGCATCGACTGCGCCGGCTTGGGCTTCAGCCTCGAGAAGCACATGAGTCTGGCGCCGCGGCGGGTCGAGTCGGTGCCGATCCGGATCCGCATGCCGGCCGGCCTCAACGGCAAGCAGCGCACCTTCCTCGAGCGCGCCGCCATGACCTGCCCGGTGCAGCGCACCCTGCGGCCCGACTTCGAGCGGCCGGTGATCTTCGACTACGGCAGCTGAGACTCACAACCAGCGGCGAGCCGCGACGGCGCAGAGCAGCGCCAAAACCAACAGCCCCCACCTCGACAGGGTCGGGATCTCGACCGCCGGCGGCTGATAGCGCAGCCGCGCCACGAAGCCGTCGACGCCCCCGCCGAAGGTCGGCTGGAAGGGGCGCGCGATCGGAAAGGCCAGCCCCTCGTCGGTCGACCCGGCGAACACGAAGTCACCGGCCGGTAGCTGCTCGACGCCGTTGATGAAGTCGTCCCCTTCACCTCCGAAGTAGGTCCCGAAGGCGAGCTCCGTGGCTTCCTGGCGCAGCAGCGCCACAAAGCCGTCGCGGCCCCGGATCAGACGATCCTGAAAGGCATCGCGCACCGCCAGATCCGGGGAGGCGGTCGAGCCGGCAACGGCGAGGCCGCCCTCCGGCAGGAGGGTCAGCGACAAGATCTCATCGGTCAAGACGCCCCCGAAGTAGCTCGCCACCTGGAGCGCCGCGCCGCTCGGCTCGAGGGCAGCGAAGAAGCCATCACGGCCGCCTCCGAGCCGCGGCTGAAAGGGCACCGCCTGCCCCCCGGCCGCCTGCACCGGAAAGTCGTCCGATTGGGTGTAGCCCCCCACCCAAGCATTGCCCGCCGCATCGAGGTCGACGTCGAGCACGAACTCGAGCTCCGTTCCTCCCAGGTAGGTCGAGTACACCAGGGCCGAAGCATTGGCCTCGAGGCGAGCCACCCAGGCATCGGAGGCGATGCCGCGGCGCACGCTCTGGAAGGGTGCGGGACTACCGGCCAAGGGAAAATCGTCCGAGAAGGTGGCTCCCGCCAGGGTGATCTCACCGCTCGGTGAAAGCGCGACGGTGCTCGCGGCCTCGTCGTCGCTTCCTCCCAGGAAAGTGCCGGCCACCAAGTTCCTGCCGGTGTCGTCGAGGTGGATCAGGAAAGCGTCCTGGCGGCCAGCCAACGCCGGCTGGAACGCCCCTGCCGGGACCGGAAATGCCGGCGACTCGGTGAACCCGGTGACATAAAGGGACTCGTTCGGCGCCACCGCGACGCCATTGGCCCGGTCCCAGCGATCGTCGCCGAGGAAGCTCAGGTAGACGAAGCGGTCGCCGGCGGCAGCGAGCTTGGCGAAGAAGGCGTCCGGCTGACCGCCATCGCAGGCCCCGTCAGAGCCGCAGGCGCCATCGAAAGCCCCGAGGGTGACCGGCAGGTCCGGCGAATCGGTCTGCCCGACGACGTAGACATTCTCGGCCTGATCGATCGCGACGTCGATCCCGAACTCGTCGCCGCTGCCGCCGAGGTAGGTCGACCAGAGAACCGTTCCGCCATCGGAAGCGAGCTTGCTGACGAAGGCATCGCGACCGCCGCCGGTGGCCGGCTGCGCCGCCCCGACGACCGGGAAGTCCGGCGAATCGGTCGTCCCGACCAGATAGAGGTCGCCGTCCGCGTCGAACTTCACCCGCACCGGCACATCGACGCCGGTACCGCCGAGAAAGCTCGCGAAAACCAACACCGTGGGGTCGATCACGAGCGGCAGCGAGGGATCGAAGGAAGCCACCCGGAAACCGACCTCGACCGCGCCCTCGAGATACTCGAGGACGTAGGAGCTGGGCACCACCCGGCGCTCTCCCGCCACCTGCTGGAAGGCGATCGGCGGTGCCTGCCGGTAGCGGCCACCGGCCGCCGACGACACGACCAGGGAGCCATCCGGCGCCAGCTCGACCTTGGAAGCACCCTCGACGGCCATTCGAACCCCCTCCGGCGAGACGCCGGCGGCGAGCTCGAAGTCATAGCGCAGAGCGCCCGGCGAGCCGTGCAGCCGCACATCGACCCCTGGCCGAATCCGCCGATAGAGCACCTCTCGGAAATGCACGAGGCCGGTGACATGGCGGTCTGCCAGCAAGTAGTGGCTGCGCCCCGGCAGGCTTCCCCGGGGCTGCACCGTCTCCGCCCTTCCCCACTTGAAGGCGATCGGCGCCGCCGGCCCGTGGGCGTCGAGGACGATTCCGTCGGCCAGCAGATGGGCACCATAGCCCGGTCCCCGAGCCGACAGCAGAACCTGCGGATCGAGCTGCCCGCCATTGACCTCGAAGAACACCCCCGGCGAGGCGGCAGCGGCCGGCACCAAGCCACAAGCGATGGTCAGAAGTGCTGCCCCAAAGCTCAGCCCGCGAGCCCTCCATCGGCGACTCGAAACTTCCGCCGCCGCGCCCTTCTCCTCTACGATCTCGATCATCATCCACTCCTCTTCCCTTGCGATGATACGGGGGTGTCGAGAGAGAAGAGGAGCGTGGCGAGGTTCCGTTCCCAGGAAGAGCCGAGGAACCTTCGCGGCCCACGAACCATGGAGTGGTTCTCGAAGGCCGTCTTCCGCCACCCCGGGCGAACGGGCAGCGGGTTCGCCCGCTGGCCATGATCGGGCCGGTGCCGGCACCGCGCTGTGGATTCCGCCCCGGCACCGACAGGATTTCGCCGCGCTTCCTGTCGCACCGTCGACGCCGAAGGGTCACATGCACCTTCTACGGTAGGCTGCCGCTATGCTCAGCCGTCCAGCCGATGACGGTCTTTTCGAGGGAGGAAATACCATGCGCACTGCACCCACTCGCCTTTGGATCATGGCACTCGTTCTGCTCGTCCCCGGCCTTTTCGCCTGCGGCGGCGCCGGGACCGATTCCGGCGAGCGACCCACCGCCGTCGTGATGATCATCGGCGATGGCCTGGGCCCCGCCCAGATCGCCTATGCCCGGCGGCAAGCCCTCGAGGTCGGTGAGCGCTTCGCCTTCGAATCGCTGCCGGTCATCGGTATGGTCTCGACCTACTCGGCCTCGAACGCCGTCACCGACAGCGCCGCCGCCGCCACCGCTTTCGCTTCCGGCGTCAAGGCGGTCAACGGCCAGCTCGGCATCGATCCCGACGGCAACCACCTGAAGACGATCAGCGAGCAAGCGCGCGAAAACGGTTGGAAGATCGGCTACGTCACCAACACGGCGATCACCCACGCCACGCCGGCCGGTTTCTACGCCCACGTCGAAAACCGCTATCTCGACGCCGACCAGATCGCCGTCGACCTTCTCGAGCAGGCTCCGGATCTGGCCCTCGGGGGTGGCTTCCGAGACTTCGTGTCGCCGGTCGACTTCGGTCGTCGCAAGGACGGCCGCAACCTGCTCGACGAGGCTCGCGAGCAGGGCTACACGGTTTGGAACTACGACTCCGACCTCGGCCAGCGGCCACCGGAGCGCCTCCTCGGCCTGTTCGCGGGCAATCACCTCGGTTTCGAGCTCGACCGCGAACGCCTGCCGGAGAGCCTGCGCACGCCGCCCCTCGATCAGCTCGCGAGCATCGCCCTCGAGGCCCTCGGCCGCGATGGCCAGTCCTTCTTCCTGCTGCTCGAAGGTGGCCGCATCGACCACGCCGGTCACGACTTCGACGCCGCCGGCGTCGCCGCCCAGGTCGAGGCCTTCGATCGCGCCGTGCAGGTGGTCCTCGACTACCAGAAAGAGCACCCCGACACGCTGATTCTGCTCACCGCTGACCACGCCACCGGCGGCCTCGCCGTCAACGACTTCGTCGATTGGGCAGCGGCCGAACGCCAGCAGGCTTCGATCGAGTGGACGGTCTCCTCACTCCAGGACGCCGAGGATCCGGCGCCGGCGCAGGACGTCCGCGATTGGATGGGCTACGAAGACCTGCCGGAAGAGACTCTCGAAGAAATCCGCGTCATCGGCGACAAGTATGAGGCCGCTCGCGCCCTCGGCAACTTGCTCGCCGAGCGCCATGGCGTCACCTGGGTGCCGAAAATCGACAGCTTCAACACCGCCGGACACACCGGCGACGACGTTCCCCTCTACGCCGGCGGCCCCGGCGCCGAGAGCTTCAGTGGCGCCCTCGACAACACCGAGATCCCGCAACGCCTTGGGGCGTTGCTCGGCTGGGGCGCTCCGAACGGCTGAGAGCCACCTCCAAACGCACCTACGATCCCCGGCAACCTAGCCGGACCCGCTCACTGAATCGGTCGATTCCGCAGAGGCCCGGAGCCGGGCGATACGTTTCTCGAGATGGCGACGGACGGCCGGGCTCGGACTGAGGGCGAGGGCTTGCCGAAAAGCCGTCTCGGCCTCGTCCCGCAGGCCGCATCGCGCGGCCAGATCGCCACGAGTGGCCCAGGCCGGGAGGTAGGTCGCCAGGGCGGCATCGGAGAACACCTCGGTCCCCTGCTCCAAAGCCTCCTGCGGCGTCTTCGCCTGGGCGAGGGCCACCAGCCGGTTGAGCGCCACGACCGGTGACGGCGCAGAGCGCATCAACCCGTCGTAGCAGCTCAAGATACGGCCCCAATCGGTGGAGTCATAGGTTTCCGCCGTGGCGTGACAGGCCGCGATCTCGGCCTGATAGTGATAGGGCGTGAGCTCGCTTCCGCGAGCCGCGCGCAGCAGATAGTCCAGGGCCTCGGCGATCAAGGAGCGGTCCCAGCACGAGCGGTTTTGATCTGCCATCAGGAGAAGATCACCGGCACCGTCGACGCGGGTCGACAGGCGGGCCGCCTGGAACCTCAACAGCGCCGCGAGGGCATAGGTGGACGGCAGCGAGGTCAGGGGATGGGCGGCCAACAAAGCACTCAGGCGCAGACCCTCTGCGAGCAGATCACGGCGCACCAGGGACTCGCCTTCGGCCGCGTCCCACCCTTCGTTGAACATCAGGTAGACGATCTCGTGAACCACCTCGAGGCGCGCGATCAGATCCGCCGACTCGGGCATCGCGAGCTCGACACCAGCATCGCGCAGACGGCGTTTGGCGCGCACCAGACGTTGCGCGATGGTCGCGCGGCGGGTCAGCAGGGCGCGAGCGATCTCCCCCACCGAGAAGCCTCCCACCGTCTTCAAGGTCAAGGCCACCTGATCGTCACGCTTGAGCAGCGGATGGCAACAGGCCAGGATCATGCGCAGCTGATCGTCCCGCACCTCCCGGGCGAAGGCCGGCGGCGGCGATTCACCATCATCCGGTAGACGCGTCAGCAGGGCCTCGATGCGCGGTCCTTCCTCGCGCCATCGGCCGCGCCGCCGCAGCACCTCGAGAGCCCGGTTCTTGGCCACCTGGATGATCCAGGCGCTGGGATTGTCGGGCATTCCCCGAAAGGGCCAGAGGCGCAGGGCCTGGAGTAGCGCCTCCTGCACCATGTCCTCGACCAGATCGAGATGGCGCAGCCCGAAGATGCGCGTCAGAACGGCGACCATCTCCCCCGCCTGGTGACGGAAGAGATGGTCGATCGACTCTCCGACGGCAGCCTGCGAGCCGGGAGTCCGTCCGGACGAGTCAGTCATCGCCTCAGCCGTGAACGTCATCGATGCGGCGCAGCTCGATGCGCTCGCCGTACTTCAGGTGCGGGCAATCACGGCACAGCTCGACGGCCTCGTCATAGTCCTCGGCGGCGATGGTGAAGTAGCCCCCGACGATCTCCTTCGCCTCACTGTAGGGGCCGTCCGTCACCCGCACGCCGCCGTCCACCAGGGAAAGCTGCCGACCGCCCTCGTCGGCGAGCTTCTCGCCCCCGATCAGGCGTCCCTGGCCCTCGAGGCGCTGGCGCCAGGCGACGTACTCTCCCACGATGCTCTGAATCTCCTCGGCGGAAACATCACTGAAGTCGGCGGGGCGGTCGTGCAAAATCAGCATGAACTGAGCCATGGTCCTTCTCCTCTCGTTGGTTCGAACGATCACCGAAGAGCGTTTCTTCGGCCGTGTCGACCCCTAGACGAACGGCCCGCCGGAGAATCGACAAGCAGCCCCAAAAAATTCTCGAGCGCCCACCCGGCAGCGGGCGCGAACCGAACCCGGGCGCCACATCTTGCCGCTCTCTCCGAGCCCTCCGCAACCCCTCTGCTAGCGCTCACCCGATTACCGACCAAATCAATAGTTGACACGTCATCTAATTTCCTCTACAGTTTCGCCATGGTCGAAAGCCGCCTCCTCCGCGAGCTCAAGCAGAGCCGGCCCTTTGCCTCTCAGGCAACGGAAGCACTGCTGTCGATTCTGAAGACCGCCGACATGGTGCGCTCGCGCACCGCGGCGATCTTCAAGGAGCGCGGACTGACGGTCCAGCAGTACAACGTCCTGCGCATCTTGAGAGGGGCGCTGCCGGAAGGCCTACCCACCCTCGAGATCGCCGACCGCATGGTCGAAAAAGCACCCGGGATCACCCGGCTACTCGACCGCCTGGAAAGCAAAGGATGGGTGCGCCGGCAGCGCTGCCCGGAAGATCGTCGACAGGTCCTCTGCTGGGCGACGCCGACCGCCCTCGAGCTGCTCGCCGAGCTCGATGGCCCGGTCAACGCCGACGAGGTTGCGACCATGGCCGGCCTCGACGCCGCAGAGCAGGCCCAGCTGATCGAGCTTCTCGGCCGCCTACGGGCCAGCCTCTGAGGAATCCACCCGCTCGAAGCGATTTTTCAAGAAAAACTTGACTGGTCAACCATAGACCTGTCATCCAAAACCACGAGGAAACCATGAACAAGACCCTTCGCCGTACCCTCATCGCCCTGATCGCCGTCTCCCTCCTCGCCATCGGTACCACCCTGCCGGCGAGCGCCGAGGTCAGCACCCACACCATCGACGCCAGCCATTCCGAGGTCGGCTTCGAGGTCCGCCACCTGCTGTCGAAGGCGCGCGGCCGCTTCGACGACTTCAGCGGCACCATCGTGGTCAACCAGAAGGAGCCCTCGGCTTCGTCAGTCGAGTTCACCATTCTCGCCGGCAGCATCGACACCAACAACGAAGATCGCGATCAGCACCTGCGGAGCGACGACTTCTTCGCCGTCGAAGAGCACCCGGAGATCCACTTCGTCAGCAAGCGGGTTCAAAAGGTGTCGGACGGCCAGTACCGCGTCACCGGCACCCTCTCGATGCGCGGCGTCTCGAAGGACATCACGCTGCCGGTGGAGTTCCTCGGCACCATCGACGATCCCTGGGGCAACACCAAGGGTGGCTTCCGCACCGAGACGGTGATCGACCGCAAGGACTTCGGCATCGTCTGGAACAAGGCCCTCGACCAGGGCGGCGCCATCCTCGGTGACGAGGTCGAGATCGAAATCGAGCTCGAGACTCAGCTGGTCAAGGAAAAGTCCTGAGGCCAGATCCCGGAGAAGGCTTCGAAAGCCGGTCGCTCATCGCCTGGGCGACCGGCACCTCCGGCCTCAGAACTGCTCGAGGCCAGCCCCCAAGTCCTTGCCGATGGCGCGCACGCTGCGGTGCATCAGCTTGTCGTACTTGCCGCCCCCCACGCCGACTCCCGATCGCCGTTCCTGCGTGAAGCGGAAAAAGACCGTTCCGGTGGCGGCATCGACCACCTCGGCGGAGATCTTGGCGCGCGTCGCCCCGGCTCCGAAGCTGGCCCAATAGCGGGCCGCCCGCGACCCCGGATCCATCTCCACCACCCGGCCGCGCAGCAGCAGCGCACCCTCGCCGCCCGACTCGCCGGCCTCCACCTTCAGCCGCGACAGCTCCTTGCGCAGGCCTTCGATGAGCGACGACTCGACATCTTCGAGCACCGCCACCACGTGGCGATAGCTGTTGTCATCGGGCTCCGGAAGGGGCGTATCCTCGGTCGCCAGTTCGGTGACCACCAAACGTTGGTAGTCGTCCAGGTCGAAAGTCTCGACGATCTCGATCTGGTCCATCTCGTCGTTCCAGTCGACGTACTCGCCCGGCGCCGTCGGGGCGCCCTTGCCCTTGCGGGCTTCCGCCAGCGCCGGAAACAGCAGCGCTACCGCCATCAGGACCATCCATCCGCGACAGGTCTTGGTCATATCCCGTTCCCATCCTTCCCTTGATTTCACTCGATCACGATCGGTGGCGGCAACTCAGACCACCGCCATGCCAATCTCCCGGTCGTAAAGCCGGCCCCGATCTTCTCACCAGATTGCTTGGCGCAAGGTCGCGGCAGCTTCGGCAACCGGCGGCCGGGAAGCAGAGAACGATTGATTAGGTCGAACTAGCGTTTCCGGAGCACATCGGCGGGCACGAAGACCGGGCCGCCGTCGAAGCCTTCGCTCTCGGTCAAGCGAGTCAGGCGGCCGCTGGCCAGCTCGAGAAGCCAAAGCTCCCAGTCGCCCTCGCTCTCGCCACCAAAGGCGAGACTCTTGCCATCCCTGGACCAGGCGGGAACCAGATCGTTCCCAGGTCGGCGAGTCAAGCGCTCCACCCTCCCCGTCGCAAGATCGAGCCGAGCAATCTCGATTTCGCCGTCGAAGCTGGTATCGAAGGCGATGGATCGCCCGTCCGGTGACCAAGCAGGGTGTCCAACGTAGACACCCCGCCGAGTCAAACGGCGCACCTCGGGGGCTTGGCCTCCAAGCGCAATGGCATGCAGATCCCAACCGGTCTCGAGACGACGAGCGAAGACCAGTTCGCTGCCATCGGGTGACCAGGCGGGATATCGATCGCTGGCCGGACCACTCGTGAGCTGCTCTTCCTGACGACCATCTATACGGGCGACATAGAGGTTTTCCTGCCCCCGCCGGCGCGCGCTGTAGGCGATCCTCTCGCCGTCCGGTGACCACACCGGCGCCGCATCCCCGGCGAGATCGTCCAACACTTTCTCACCGGACGACATCAGGATCGTCGGTTCCCCGAAGCGTTGATAGATCAGACGATCCCGAGCCGCATCGAAGCGGCCTCCACCTTCTGCCTCCGGCGAGCCGACGACAAGGCGCAACTCACCGGTCTTCGGCTGCAGGGCATAGAGGTCGCCATCGCCACTGCGAGCCGACGAAAAGACGATCCACTCGGCTGGCGGCGCACCCATCCTGCTCACCGAAGCGCAAGCGGTCGCCGCGAGCAGAACGGCCAACCCCAGCAAAAGGAGGCCCTCAGTCTGGGAGCCATCACCGTTCGGTTTCCGAGCCCTCGGTTTCATGGCGACAGCTTAGCGACCACCGCTCGACGGGTCTCGAGCCGCTGCTGCCATCATGGCTGCAATCCGGATCGAGCTTGCAGACGTCGTCACCCTTCGAAAAGGACTCTGGAGTCGAATCGGCTCAGGGGGCTCGGAAGGCGCGCCCACCACCGGCGCCGACAAACGCCAGGGCCAGTAGAACGACGATCAGCAGGAAGCTGTACTCCATGCCATTACGCCCGGCACCGACCACGAACCAACCTTCCTGAGCGTGTACCAGAACGACCCCGAGGGCGAGCTCGGCGGCGAAGGCCAGGGAGATCGGGCGAATCCAGCGCCCGAGGGCGAGAAGGCCGCTGCCGAGCAGCTCGAAGACGGTCACCGCCCAGGCGCAGGCCAAACCCAACGGAAAGCCACTGGCGGTAAGAAAAGTACCGAAATCATCGACGATCCCGAGCG
Source organism: Acidobacteriota bacterium (assembly GCA_039028635.1). Classification (NCBI taxonomy): domain Bacteria; kingdom Pseudomonadati; phylum Acidobacteriota; species Acidobacteriota bacterium. Next base: position 32,179 of record JBCCHV010000045.1, on the reverse strand, counting down.
CGATGCGGGCACCGCCGTGGATCGCCAACAACAAGGCGACGGCGATGCGCAAGCCGGCGAGAGCCCGCCGGGGCCGGGAATCACGAAGATCTTCGGTGCTCACCGGCCTATCCTAACCGGAGACCGCACTTCGGCCCTGGGACGACCTCTCGACCGTCGGCCTCAGCACTCGCCGCAATCACACATGCAGTCTTCCCAGTCGAGCTCGCAGCCTTCGGTGCACATGAAGGTGTTCGGCGTCAGGTTGCAGTAGCGGTTGATGCAGTTTGCGAAGGCGTCGTCGCACTCGTCAGTGCAGGTCACCGGTGGCGGATCGAGAGGCCCGGTCATGACGGTGACGTCGAGCTCGTCGACGAAGTTGATCGCCATGTAGATCATCTCGTCGAACACTCGGCCGCTGACGATGCCGAAGGCGATCTCGCCGGCAAACACGGGGCCACCGCTATCGCCGCCTTGAGCGAGGGGATCGTCCCCGGGCTCGGCGAGCATGAAAGTGGCTTCCGCTTCGATCAGATAACCCGGGGCGAAATCGCGACCGCTGATGGTGCCGCAGGTGAAGCCGGTGGACGAGCCGTGCTTGCAAACGAAGGTGCCGTTCGCCTGATTGTTGCGGTGCCGCGTTCCAGACACCGGGCGAATGGCGTTGGCCGCCTGCATCCAGGGCTTCAACGCATAGACGTCGTAGCGATGCCACTGGATGTCCTGCGAGCCGCGCACGTCTTCGCGCTGCATCGGGAAGTGGGTGCCGATGTAGTACAGACGATCCAGGCAGTGTCCGGCGGTCAAAATGCCGCGCAGGCGGGTGGCGTTGTCGAAGGCGGCAAAGCCGGTGGTGCAGTTGAGATTGCCCAGGGGTTTCTTCAAGAAACGCAGGCCGGCGTAGACCTTGGCGAGCTCGACCGGCTGCGCCAAAGCTTCGACCGCCTGGACCTCGACTGCCGCCGGCAGGCGCAGAGAACGATCCGCCAAACGGCCCCTCAGGCCCGCCGCATCGGTGCTGTAGAGCTCGACCCGATTGCCCTCGACGTCGAGATTCGCATCGATCTCGGCTCCCAGCTCGCGCGCCATGTAGATCGCCGCCTGCTGGGCCGCCTTGAGCTCCTCTCGCGAGTAGCGAGCGTCGCTGCGCAGCTCGAGGTGCGGCCGCAGCTTGCGATCGAGCTTGAGTCCATCGAGGACGTGGCGGCCGTGGGGTGCCTTGAATCGCACCACCACGCGAAAGTCCGGCTCGTGCTCGATCCACAAGCCGGCGAAGGCGCCACCGTGCTCGGCCATCAGCTTGGCGTCGAGCTCTCCCACCGCTGCTTGCAGCTGGAGGCGACGCAGGGCTTCCGCTTCATGAACTCCGTAGAGAGCCGTGTACTTCGCGACCTCCTCCCGGAACTCGACCAGCTGCGCCGACAGGGGCGAGGCGGCCAATACGACAACCATCAGAGCGAGTCCCAGGCACAGCATCCGCATCCGCGTCATGACGATCTCCTTGGCTCGGACATTCAAAGTCCAGATAATTTAAATATGCAAAATAGAGATTATCACGAATAACGGTAGCTCACCCCTCGGCGTAGGACCTCGGTTCAGCCCCGCTCGAGCTCGTAGAAAAGAGTGTCTAGGCCGGCGACCACGGCCTGCCGACGGCGGACCATCCCGAGCCGGTCCAGCAGCTTCTGCGAAGGCCGATTGCCGACATCGGTGCTGGCGGCGATGCGCTCGAAGGCGAGAGCCTCGAAGCCATGGCGAATCACCCGCGTCGCCGCTTCGAAGGCAAAGCCCTGGCCCCAGTGATCGGCCGCCAGACCGAAGATCAGCTCGAGCACCGGCGGCTCGTGGAACGGCCAGAAGCCAGCAAAGCCGATCAGCTCCGCATCGTCCCGCCGACGGAGCCCCCACAGGCCGTGCCCGAGCTCGGCGAAGCGCTGCTCATTCTCCTCGATCAGGTCACGGGTGGTCGCCAAGGGGATGACCTCGTCATCCCACAGAAAGCGCCGCACCGGCTCGGAAGTCCACAAGCGGTGAAGCGCCTCCGTATCGTCGGCAGACAGCGGTGCCAGAACCAGGCGGGGGCTCGAAATCTCCAAGGATCTACTCGGCGTTCAGGGCGCGGACCAGGCCATCGGCGGCAGCTCGACCCGCTCCGGAATGGCCTCGAGCTCCCCCGTGGCCAGCCAATGGTCGACCGCCTCGCGAAAGCCCTCGACCTCTTCGCGCGCTTCCCGCAGGGCGCCGTGGGAGCCCCCTTCGACGTGGACGAAGCGGTGCCTGCGGAAGAACGGCCGCAGCTCGACGGCGTTTTCATAGGGCGTCGAGGTGTCCCAGTTGCCTTGCACCAGGAGGGTCGGGATATCGCTCTCGAAGGGCCGACGGAAGTCCTCGCCGAGGTCCGCATCCCAGGCCGCGCAGGCGACGTCGTAGAAGCGCCAGGTGCGCCCCACCAGGGCCGCTGCCGGATCGTTGCGCAATCGCTCACCGCGCTCCTCGCTGATGCCGGAGGCGCAGTCGATCAGGAAGAACGCGGCATCGCTCATGTCGCGGTCGAGGCGGTCGTCGACATAGTCCACGGCCGCTTCCTGGAAGTCTCCCGAAATCATGGCGAGGAGATCCTTGGGCCAGGCGACCATGCGGTGCCGAAAGGCCGTGCTGCCAGAGTAGCCGCGCACCAGCGAGCGCAGGGCGTCGCCATCGAGCTCGACCTGCAGCGCCTCTCCGTCATGATCCACGCTCACCGCAATCGGATTCCCGTCGGCCGCTTCGACCAGGCTCCGATAGGCCGCCAGCAAACCTTCCGCCGGCATCGCCGCGGACAGCTCCGGCGAGGCCTCGGCGGCGGCCGCGATGCGCTCGAGGGCCGCCAGATAGTCGCTCGGCATGTCGTAGGTGTGATCCGGTCCCTCGAGACCTCCCAGGGTGGCCCGCGCCACCAGCTCCGGATGGTTGCGCATCACCGTCATCGCCCAGTGGGAGCCGAAGCTCACGCCCCAAAGCTGAATCGCGCCATAGCCCAGCTCGGTCGCGATCTCGGCGACGTCGGCCGCCGCCTCCACCACCGTGAAGCCCCCGAGATCGAGCCCCTGCTCCTCCCAGGCTCGCCGACACTCCTCGGTCGCATCGCTCAGCGCCTCGGCGAGCAAGTCGTCATCGAACACCTCGCGAGCGGTGAGCTCGCGGCTCGGCCCACAGGGCGTCTCGCCAGACGAGCCGAAGCCTCGCTGGCCGGGAATCACCACATCGGACAGCGCCGTCAGCGGCGCAATGCGGTCTTCGTAGTACCCGGGGCGATCGAGATAGGGGCCCAGCCCTCCGAATCCCGGGCCCCCGCGCAGCATGAAGATCGGTGGTGCCTCCGCAGGCGCACCGGGCTGACGAGGAAAGCGGAAGAACTCGACCTCGATGCGATCTCCCCCCTCGAGCGAGCGCCGCACCGCCGTCTCGAGGACACCGCGCTCGTACGTGGCCTCGCCACCGTCTTCGAGGGCGAGGGTCTCTTGGAACAGGGTGAGGGAACGGCGCTCGACGGTCTGAGTCGCACAAGCGCCCAGCAGCAAGACGGCCGTCATTCCAGAAAACACCACCAGAAAACGCTGCAGGCTCATGGACTCTCCTCTTGAACGGAGTTGACGATCGCGAGCAAATCGCGCAGCAGGTCGGCGAGGCGGTCGCGATCGGAAGCGGCGACGGACGCCATCAGCTCCTCGGCCGAGGCAAAGCGCGCCGCAATGGCGCGATCCACCAGCTCGCGGCCGCTCTTCGTCAAGGCCACCGAGCGTCCCCGCCGGTCCTGTGGGTTCGGCACCCGCTCGACCCAGCCCTGCCGCTCCAGCCGATCGAGGCAGGCGGTCAAGGAACCACTTTGAATCAGAACCTTCTGCAGCAGGTCGGCCGGCCGCAAGACACAAGGCTCACCGCTGCGCCGCAAGGTCGCCAGCACATCGAGATCGGTGTAACCGAGGCCAAAGGGCGCCAAGACTCGGTGGGCGCGCTTCTTGAGGGCCTCCCCGAGCAGGATGAGGCGCCCCACCACGGCCATGCCGTCGGTCGCCAGGTCGGGCCTCTCGCGCCGCCATTCCCGCTGCAGCTCATCGAGCAGGTCTTCTCTTCCCATGGCCCCATGCTAGGAATCAAGATTCTTGATGTCAAGACAATCGACCCCCGAAGGTACCTCCGGGGGTCGATTCGCAACCGGCCGCGCTGAGAGCAGGACGCCACGGTCAGTAAGACTTCATGGCAGACAGCTCCCTGCCGCCCTTGACGGGGTGCGCGGCCCGAAAAGCAATCAGCAAGCGAAGGAAAAGCCGCGAAGCGGACTTTTCAGCGCTGCTAGTTGACGCAAGCTGGCGTGCGATGGATGTCGTAGTAGCGGTCGCAGTCGACGTCGGCGATGTTGCTGCTGAAGCTTGCGCTCGGCAGCACGATGACCGCCCCACCATGAACGTTGACGTTGGCATAGCCACCACCGCGCAGCGTCGCCCGGTTTCCACTGATGCTGCTGGCCGTCACCACCACATCACCCTGGGAGTTGAGGATGCCGCCACCCAGACGCCCCCGGTTGCCGAGGATGGTGCTGTTGTCGATCTCGAGATCACCGAAGTTGTTGATCCCGCCTCCGAGGGTCGGCGAGCGATGGCCGGCCACCACACTGGCATCGAGCACCTGCAAGAAGGCGTCGGCATAGTTGACGATGCCGCCGTAGGTACTGTCGGCCCCGCTGCCGAGAACATAAACCGTCTCCAGCCGGGCCGTGCCGTGATTGGTGATCACGGCGCGGGTGGCGTCCGTCAGGCGCAGGTTCTCGAAGGTCACGTAGGCGTCGCTGTCGATCTCGAACACCGTGAGAGCGCCATTGCCATCGACCGTGGCGAAGCCGCTGGCGCAACGGATGGTGAGGTCGCGATCAACCATCAGATCACCCTCGAAGAAGGTCTCGGCCGCGAGCTCCAGGGTGTCGCCGTCACTGGCGGCGGCCAGGGCACCTTGGATCGAGCTGTAGGCGCAGCCGGAAGCGCAGACGGTCAGGGTCGCCGACTGAGCAGCCAGCGAGGTCGCGAAGAACAGGACGAAGAGGATCAGGATCGATTTGGCTTGGGACATGACGTCTCCTTTGAAGTTCGGATTCGGTGAGCACGGAAGCGTTCTTGGGATCGGCCCCGTGCTGTGACGGCCCCATCTCAGCCCACAGCGGGTCCCGGCGTCCTCTAGGAACTCTCGGGCTTTCCTCTGGAAACCTCGTCCTCCCCTCGGAGGCCGCCGAAAAGCCCCACGGACAAAGGAATTTCCGCTGGCCTGGCTGCCGACAGCCTCGAGGATGTCCTCGGGGCTGCAACGATCAGCCCCTTCAAACCACTGAAAAGACGAGCCTTGGTCATCCAGAGAGTTTCCAGAGACGAGCTAGAGGACTCGCTCCCTGGAACCGCGTTTCAATGACCTTCAACGCAGCACCGAATCACTCAGTCCTCGCGACAGATCACCGCCGCAGGGCTTTTCCTTTCAGGAGTCGAACCATGTCGACCTGCATCCAGTTCCGTCCTTCCTCAACCTCGTCCCGCTCCGCCGGCCGCGGTCTGATCCTCACGACCGTGCTTTTGCTCACCCTCGCCACCACGGCCACGGGCACCACCATCTCGGTGACCTCGACAGCCTGGGGAGACGACGGTGAAAGCACTTGCACCCTCTGGGAGGCCGTCAAGACCGCCAAAGAAGCGTCTTCCACCGGCGGCTGCCGCTGGATTTCGGGTAGCGCGGCAGCCGTGATCGAGCTCGCCGCGGACACCACTTACAAAACCGAAGGCCAGCTCCCCAAGATCGTTGGCGGCGTCACCATCAACGGTCACGGCGCGCGCATCGAAGCCGCAACCTCGGCCAGCGATCATCGTTTCTTCAATGTCGGGGGCACGGGCTCCTTGAATCTGGTTCGGCTCACCCTCGCCGGCGGCCGAGCTCCCCGCGGAGGGGCCATTTGGATCAGCCAGGAGGGCAAGGTCGAGGGACTGCGCCTCGAGCTCTCCGACAACCAAGCGACCATCGCCGGCGGCGCCATCTACAGTCGAGGAGAGGTCGATCTCATTTTCGCCACCCTGAGGAACAATGCCGCGGTGAGCGGTGGAGCCCTGGCTGCCGACCGCGGTCGCTTGGACGTCTTCAACAGCACTTTCTCGGGCAACACCGCAACCAACCGGGGCGGCGCCATCGTCGCCTGGTCGAACGTCGATCAGCTCACCTTCCGCAACAGCACCTTTTCGGGCAATGAGGCCTTCGAGGGCGGTGCCCTCTACCGCAGCGGACCTTCCAATACGCCTGCCGACACCGTCGAGCAGGTGACCTTCAAGGGCAACAGCATTCTTCCGGCCGGCAGCGGCAGCTCCCTCTACCTCGCCGGCGACCGTGCTTTCGCCATCGAAAAGACCGCCTTGCACGGCGACGCCGACCTCTGCGCCGGCGACCTCGCCGGTCTGGCGAGCGGCGGACACAACGCCGCCACCGACGCGAGCTGCGCCCTGACCCATCTCGACGACCATGAAGACGTCACCTTCACCCTGACGGAAGCCCTCGTCGACGACGGTGCATTCACCAAGGTCCACATTCCGCTCTGCGACATCCCGGCGGACGAAGATCCCTTCTGCTCGATCCTGTTTGACCAGTACCCCTGCGAGAACGTCGGCCGCGTTCCCGACCAGCGCGGAGTCGACCGCTTCAACTTCGGCGACGGCCTCAACAACCCGGCCCCCCTCTGCGACATCGGCGCCTACGAGTCGATCTGCCATACCTCCATCGCCGATCCCGACTCGGTCACCACCCTTCTCTACACCGACCAGTACAAGAGCGACGGCAACGTGCTCAACAACGGCTCCTGTGCCGGGGCCGAAGAGACCTTCACCTTCGATCCGGTTCCCGCCGACGGTTGTCAGCTCGCCTGGCAGGTCCACGGCCTGAGCCTCGGCATCCGCGCCGTCTGGTTTCTCGAGCCGGACTGTGAGCTGGACTGCTTTGCGGATCCCGCCGGCTGTCAGCAGCACTGCACCGCCGATAACTCCGACTGGGAAGCGAGCCTGCCCAGCGGCGTCGAAGCCTCCGCCGACGACACCACCGCGGACGACGCCTACTTCGTCGTCGACGTTCCCACCTGCTACCTCGAGCGAGTGAACTACGTCATGGAGTTTGTCGACGGTGAGGTCGACTTCTGGGATCCAGAAACGGCCATCGAGTCCGGCGATGGAACGTAGTCAGGGATTCTGTAGGTAGGAAATGTCCGAGCGCCGGCAGAACTCGACGAAATCCGGAGCTCGGTAGCCCGCCCGGCGCAGCCGCACGAAAAGCGGCAGCGCCGATTCCGTTTCGCCGAGCAAGATCAGCGCACGCGCCAAATCCGCGAGAAGGCGTCCATCCTCGGCCCCGGTGGCCAAGGGCTCGAGCAGGTCGCGGGCCCGCTGCCAGGTCTGCCGTGCTCGGGATTCGTCGCAAGCAGCCCGCAGAGCCTCCCCCCGCAGGAGCTCGACGGCCCCCAGGCTGCCCTGGGCTGTGCGGTCGGCTGGATTGCGATCGAGCACGGACTCGAGCACGCGGCGAGCCCGGTCGGCCTCATCGAGACCGACCGGCGCCGCTCCCCGCGCCAGCGCGAGATCGGCCAACCGCAGATGTCGAGCGGCCAACTCTCGGCGCCAGCCGGCGCGTGATTCGTCGCGCTCGACCAATCCCTCGAACATCTCCAGAGAGCGTCGATACAAACCCTCGGCAGCGGAAAGGTCTCCTAGAAACTGCCGCGCCCGCCCAACCTTGCCGAGGGCGATCGCCAGGTTGCGCTGCCAGCGAGCATTGTCGCCATCGATGGCCAGCAGGCGTTCGAAAACCGCCTGCTCGGTCTCATAGAAACTTTGTGCCGCGGCCGCGTCGCCGCGCAGCCAGTGGATCAAGCCAACATAGCCGGCACTGGTGGCGAGGCGCTCCTGGAGACGGCTGTCCTCGGGCTCCTCGGCCGTCAGTTGGAGCAGCACTCGATGATCGCTGCGATAACGCTCGAGGGCTCCGGCGAGATCTCCCTGCCGCTCCAGCACCCGCCCCAGGCGGTGAAAGCTCGAGGCCAGGGCGAGCTGCAGCTCGCGATCTTCCGGTTCCTCGGCCACCAGTTGTTCGATGATCTCCAAACGCTTCGTCATTTGCTCGCGAGCCTCGTCACTGCGACCGAGGTCGGCGAGCACTCCACCGACATTGCCGTGCCCATAGGCCAGCTCGAGACGCCACTTGCGCCGCGCCGGATCGTCTGAGACCAGCCTGCCGTAGACCGATCGGTGAGCCTCGAACGCCTTCAAGGCAGCCTTCACGTTTCCCCGTCTGCGCTGCACATCGCCGAGCCAGAAGCGGCTATCAGCCAGATCCGCCTGCCACTGCGCCCGCGACGCATCTCGGCGCGCCAGGCTCTCGGCGACGCGGGCGGCCTCGGCGAAGGCCTCCTCGGCCCGCTCGAGAGAACCGGCGCGCATGCGGACATCGCCGATCTGCCGAAGCGCCTCGGCATGGCGCGCCAGAGCTTCGTCGGTCATTTCCTCGACGGGGAGCGAGCCGTAGTACCGCAACACCTCGCCGGCCGCCGATTCGAGAGCATCGAGACGACCCACCCCCTCGAGGGTGCCGCGCAGATCTCCCAGCAGAAAGGACACCAAGGTCTCGGCACGCTCGCGGTGGGCCTCGGCCCGATGGCGGGCTTCGACGGCCCAGAAAGTCAGCACGCTGACCACCACCGCCACCAGTCCAGCCACCGCCGCCAAGGCGCTCAAGAGTCGACGCCGACGCTGGGCATGAGCCAGCGCTTGGCGCGTCGCTTCCGCTTCGGCGAGGCGACGACGCTCTTCTTCCCACCGATGACGTCGTATCTCGAGGGTGCGCAGGCGTTCGGCAATGTCGAGGGCGCTCATCGAGCGCTGCTTGGGGGAGCGATCGACACACAAGGCGATGTCTTCGCGCAACAGGTCGTCCTCGACGTCGCGCTGCCAGCCCGGCCCGATGGCGCGATCAAAACGTCCCACGACCGATTGATAGAGCACGACTCCGAGGGCGTAGAGGTCGGATTGAATGCTCGCCGGCTTGCCCTCGAGCAGCTCGGGCGCCAGGTAGAGACGGGTTCCGCTCTCGCTCGACGTGTCGTGCGTCTCGGTCAGGCCGAGAGCGGTGATCCCGGCCGCCGCCAGTTGACTGGGATCGGACACTCGCCCGATCCCGAAATCGGTCAGACAGACCCTCGGCTCGCCCTCCCGTCCCTCACCGAGCAGCAGGTTTCCGGGCTTGACATCCTTGTGCAGGATGCCGATCGAGTGCGCCGAGGCGAGCGCTTCGCAGGCCTGCGCCACCACCTCGAGGCGAGTCGCGAGCGGGATTTCCTCCAGGCCGCCCTGCGACTCGGCCCAATCCGCAAGACTGCCCCCTTCCACGTACTCGAGCTCGAGAAAGTAGGGCGCTTCGTCGAAGTTCCAGTCGAGGATGCGGGCGATATCGCGACGATCCCCGAGCCCTTCCTTGAGGAGCCGAAACAGCGTCACCTCACGCTGCAGTGCGCGCAGGCGTTCGACCTCAGTGCAGAACTTGAAGACTCGAAAATCACCGGTCTTGGCGTGGCGGGTCAACCACACCTCACCGAAACCTCCTTCACCGAGCTTCCGAACCAGCTGCCAGTGGGGGCGCTGCGGAACCACCAGCGCCGAAGCCGGCCGCCAGCCAAGCACGGTGCGCTCGACTCCGGTCGGGCGCAGGAGTCCGGTGCCCCCGGCCGGAGGCGACAAGGGTGCGAAACCTTCGACGCCGACCTCGAAGACCTCGATCGATTCCGTCGCCCCCTCCAGGGCATAGTCCCCATGGGCGAGCCAGCGCAGGGTGGCTCCCTCGTCCGAGACCTCCTCACCCGCAGCCCGGGAGAGATCGAAGACGCTGCGCGACACCAGAACCTGCCGACCGACAGCAGCGAAGACCAGCGCCGTCGCCAAGGAAACCCCGGATCCTCCGACCTCCGCCAGGGCCGACGAATCCGTCGACTCCTGCACTTCGACCTCGTCGAGATGAACCGACACGGCCGGCGCTCCGAGGGCCGGCAGCTGGCGGGCCCATTCCTGCTGAAATCCAAGGGCGAAACGTACCGCCGCGACCGCGCTCCGGAAGAGCCCGCCGAACACACCTTCGACCGGTCCTTCCACGGGATCACCAAAGCAGATCGGGCGACCTTCGTGCCGGCCGAGCAAGCCCTGGCAAAGCTCGTCAGCCTCCGCCGCGGCGACCTCCTGGCGCCAGATGACCAGAGCTCGAACCGCCACCACCGCTGGGCGACTGACTGGCGCGAGCAGCCGATATCCCCGGCGCGGCACGGTTTGAATGAAGGAAGGATTCTTGGCGTCGTCGCCAAAAGCCTTGCGCAGCTCCCAGATGCAGTGGGTCAAGGCTCCTTCCCCGACGAAGGCCTGATCCCAGACCGCATCGAGGAGCTCGTCCCGACTCAGCACTCGACCGGCATGGCGCGCCAGCTCCAGCAGCACCGCCGCGGTCCGCGGCTCGAGGTGGACGCTATCCTCGGGCCCGGTGAGCTGATGCAGCTCAGGGTCCAGTACCCACTCGCCGATACGAAACACTTGTGCTGCGCGCGGCACCAAAGCCTCCCAATTCCTTACGTAAGCATGTGATCCGGACTCTCAGGAGTATTACAAACGATCGAGTCCGGGAGCCCTGGGAACTGTCGTAGAGTCGTGGCGATCTCGGACAGAACAGTCAGTGCCTCGGGCCGCCTCTCGAGTTGGCCGCGCGAAAAAGAGTCCCACCGTTTGACCGAGGGTTTTCGAATGATGAGTTGGTTCACCCGCGTCCTTGCCGGCACTACGCTCCCGCTGCTTCTAGCCTGCGGTCCACCGCGCCTCGACATGAGCTCTCCGCAGGCCTCGGCGGCCTCGGTCGAGCGGGTGCGCAGCTCGTTGCCTGCCAGCCAGCGACCCGACTTCGACCAGGCCCTCGGTCTGATCGCTTATCGGAATCTGGAAGACGCCGAGCTCTTCGCACGATCGCGAGTCGAATCCTCTCGCCCCTTCGAGATCGGAGTGGTTCCGGAGCTCGACGGCCTGTCGGGACGCGAGGTGCTCGAAACCGGCCGGCGGTTACATATCGAGCTCAGCCTGACCGCGGTCGAAGGCCAACGCCAACGGCGCGAGAGTCAGCGCCGTGAGATCGACCGTCTCGAAGCCCGACGCTCATCGGCCGAGAGCGCCCAGCAGCACCTCGACGCCTTCGAGGTCACCCACGCCGCCTTCTCCCCGGCAACCGCCGAAGCCAGGCCACGCATCGACCTGGTGGTCACCAACGGCACCAGCAGCACCATCGAACGCGCCCGATTCCTCGTCCGCCTGGAGGTACCGGGGCGAATGGAAGCCGCCTTCGAAGGCCAGTTCGACTACCGACCGACGGAAGGACTCGCCGCCGGCGCCGTCGGGGCCTGGACGATTGAGTTCAACCGCTACGACCGTTGGGGCAGTCTCGAGCCCTCTCCGGGCAGCCGTTTCGCCGTCACGCCGATTCGACTCGATACCGACGAGGGCCGATCCCTCTTCCGCAGCCACCGCTTTTCCGAGCGCGATGCACGCAAGCTCGAACGCCTGCGAGGCAACTGAAGTCAGCCACTTCGCGCCCCTTGGCCGGAGTTCGAGCACGAGCTGAATCAAGTCGTTTGACACGGAATGTTATGCTGAAGAGATGATCGCCTTATGGCCAAAGGGTAATGCCGCCAAGCTCCTTCGGCGCCCTGGATACCTATTGCTGGTGAGCCTGCTGGCCCTGACCATCGCCGCCTGCGACAGCTCGAGCCCGACGGAGCCCGCGCCACCGTCACCGGCGGGCAACATCGTCTTCGCCAATCCCCAGGCTCTGGCGCCCTACCAGGCCACCATCACCCAGATCATCGAGGACAACTATCGGCTGGCCGGAACTCGCCTTTCGATCGCCGGCGTCCGGGTGACGGTCACCGCCGATGCCGCCCGCACCATTCCAGGCTTCGGCCTCGGCGGCTACGCTCAGGGACCGAACGACATCGAAATCGTGGTCGATCCGGCCTTCGGCAGCCTCGAGACGTCGATCGCGCAGTACCTACCGCACATCGTCGCCCACGAGCTCCACCATGCCGCCCGCTTCCGCGGTTTGGGCTTCGCCCGCACCCTCCTCGACCACATGGTTCTCGAGGGCATGGCCGACCACTTCGCCGTCGACCTGCTGGGCATCTTGCCACCCCCCTGGTCGGAAGCGCTGTCGGAAAGTCAGATCACCGAGATGCTCCAACGCGCTCGCCCGGAGCTCGACAGCAGCGCCTTCTCTTTCCAGGCCTGGTTCTTCGGCAGCGGGGCCGACATTCCCGCCTGGACGGGCTACTCCCTCGGCTTCCACCTGGTCAGCGAGTACCGGACTCGCAATCCGGGCAGCGACGCTGCATCGCTGGTCCACACCCCTTCGGACGCCTTCCGGCCGCCGTCGTAGGCGTCAGGCGCCGAAAAACTCCGCCAGCAAGCGCCCGACTTCATCGGGGCGGTCTTCTTGTAGGAAGTGGCCGCAGTCGGAGAGGGCCGTGATCTCGGTTTGCGGCAGGTCCTTCTGCACCCGCGCCATGGTTTCGGCGACGTCCGGCAAAATGCGATCGCGCTTGCCGTAGACCACTCTCACCGGGCACTCGAGGGCCTCGAGTCCCTGCTCGATGTCGACGAAGCCCTTCGGGCTGAGGGCCGAGCCGGCCTTGGCGAGCACCCGACGGGCGGCGCCGTCGCGGAAGGGCTCCTGGACTCGAGCGATGATCTCCGCCGTGAGACCTTTCTGCTGGGCGACACCCAGGCGCATGGTCTTCTCGAGAGCCCAAGGAGAGGTGCCGAGGGAGCGAAGTCCGGGAACCTTCATTGCCATGACAAACGCCTTGGCCGCCCACGACAGCTCGGGATAGAGCAACGTGTTGAGGAGTGCCAGCGACTGCAGCCGCTGCGGCTGGCGCACCGCCCAGTAGAGACCGATCGGGCCGCCGAGATCATGCACCGCCAACCCCAATCGGTCGATACCGAGCTCGGCGAGGAAATCGTTCATGATCTTTTCGAAGAAGCGGAAGCTGTAGCTCGCCTCGAGCGGCTTGTCCGACTTGCCGAACCCCGGTAGGTCGAGAGCGATCACCCGGCGGTGGCGCGCCATCGGCGGCATGACGTGACGCCAGAGGTAAGACGAGGTCGGCCAGCCGTGGAGCAGCAAAACCGGCTCCCCTTCTCCGGCCTCGACATAGTGCAGTCGAAGCCCCTCGATTTCGACGTCGTGACTCTTCATCTCGTCGGCAACAGGAGGACCACCTTCCGGAATCGCAGCCATGATGCCTTCATCCTATCGGAGGCACTCCTCGCCGCTCGGAGACGCCGCCAAAGGCAGAGAGTCCCTCAGTCGGCCGGGCAGGAGAATCCCTCCCGAATGCCGGCGAGGGTCTCCCAAATGGCGTGTGTCATGGGCTGGGGAGAAAGCTCGAAGAAAACCACCCGATGATCCGGTAGGCAGTCCCAGAGCGTGATTCGAGCAGCGATCCGTAGCGCCTTGCGGGTGACGAAGGGATCGAAGGCAGCGACCGACCCGTTCCACTGCCGCTTTCGACCTGCAACGGGCTCGAGCTCGGCCTCGATCTCCAACGGCCCGGGCTCGTACTCCAGGCGACCGGAGATGGTTTCCGCCAGGCCGCGGTAGTAGAGCACCAGGTCTTGCTCGAGGCGTCCCGCCTCGATGTCGGTCCCGATCGGCAGCCACCAGGCAAACACATAGCTCCAAAACTCGGGACTCTCCGGCTCGAACATGCCACCCGGCAGGCGCACCTCTTCCAGGCCTCGGTAGGCGAGCTCAGGTGCAAACGGCAAGGGGAAAGGGATCGTCTCGGAGCGCCAACCCTCGGGCTGGGGCATGGTGAAGGGAAGCTCTTCGACCGGCTCGGATTCGGCCGCCGCAGAACCACCCACAACGCAGATCAAGAGCAGAGCCAGCAGGACGACGGTCGATTTCTGTTTCATGCGATCGAGCTCCCTAGCGATTGGCGCCAACGCTCGTCTCTAGAATATCGTCCGAGTCTGCCCATGCGATCCTTGAATTACGACCTCGACGACCGACCTCCCCTCGCCGAAGCCTTGCCCCTGGGTCTCCAGCACTTGGTGGCGATGCTGTTGGGCAACATCACTCCCCCGCTGCTGATCGCGGGCGCTCTCGGCGTCTCCGCCGCCGACCGCGCTTTGCTGATCCAGCTCGTGCTCTTCATGGCCGGTTTGGCGACGCTGGTTCAGGCTTATCCCCTCGGCCCCGTGGGTGGACGCATCCCGATGGTGATGGGCACCTCGGTGGCTTTCGTCGGCGGTCTCGTCGCCGTCGGCCGAGCCCACGGCTTGCCGACGGTTTTCGGTGCTTGCCTGGCGGCCGCCGTCGTCGAGGTCATCCTGGGATTCTCGATCGAACGCCTGAAACGCTGGTTTCCACCTCTGGTCAATGGCATCGTGCTGATGCTGATCGGCCTCAATCTGATCCCCGTCGGCATGGACTTCATGGCCGGCGGCAAAGGCGCCACCGACTATGGCACCATCTCCAACCTCGCCATCGCCGCCCTGGTCGCCGGCGTCGTCGTGGTTCTGCATCAGTGGGGGCGAGGCTTCTGGAGCTACGGCAGCTTGCTGCTCGGCGTCGCGGCGGGCTACGGCGTCGCCCTGAGCCTCGGCAAGGTCGACTTCGCGCCCCTCGCAACCGCTTCTTGGGTGTCCATTCCCACCCCCCTCACCTTCGGCCTCGAGTTTCACTGGCCCTCGATCTTCCTGGTCGCCTGTCTCTATGTCATCAGCGCCATGGAAACCCTCGGGGATATCGCCGGCACCTTCGCGGCGGTCGGCCGCAAAGCCAGCCATCGCGAGCTGCGGGGTGGCCTGGTGGCCGATGGCGTGATGAGCGGCCTGGCCGCCCTCTGGTCCGCCTTTCCCAACACTTCGTACTCTCAGAACGTCGGTCTGGTGAGCTTCACCGGCGTCGCCAGCCGCCACGTCACCGCGGTGACCGGTGGTCTCCTCGTGGTGCTCGGAATCCTGCCCAAAGCCGGCGCCCTGTTCGCCACCATTCCCCCACCGGTGATCGGCGGCGGCGGGCTGATCATGTTCGGCATGATCTTCGCCAGCGGCGCCATAATCCTCCACCAGGGCGCTCCGTGGAACCAGCGCACCTTGGTCATTCTGGCTCTGTCCATCGGCCTCGGCCTCGGCGCCGAGCTCAGGCCCGATGCCCTGGCGGCCCTGCCACCAGCGGTCCACGGGTTCTTCACCTCGAGTTTGGTGACCGGCGGCCTGACGGCCTTGCTGCTGAATCGGCTGCTACCCGAAAGCCGCGAGTCTTGACTACCGCCGGCGATCGATCGAGAAGCCGACGATGACCGGCTCTGGATTCGGGCACGGGTGTCTCATCCTGTGGCTGCTCTTGACTGCTCTAGGATGCGAGACTCCCGAGCCACTTCCTGCCGCCGTCACCTGGACCGAACCGGTCACCGGCATCGAGCTGGTGCGCCTCGAAGGCGGACGGTTCCTGATGGGCACTCCCGAAGCGGAGCCCCTGCGGGAACCCCAGGAGATTCGTCACCCTGTCACCCTCAGCGGCGCGTTCTTCATCGCCCGCCACGAGGTCACCCAGGAGCAGTGGCAGCGCGTCATGGGCGGCAATCCGAGCTTCTTCCAGAACTGTGGCGGCGACTGCCCGGTGGAAACCGTCAGCGCCCTCGACATCGAGCGCTTCCTCGATCGCCTCGAGGTCGCCGGCGGTCACCGCCTGCGGCTACCGACCGAGGCCGAATGGGAGTTCGCCTGTCGGGCCGGCAGCGCGGCCGCCTTCACCTGGGGCGACACCCTGCAGCCGGACCAGGCTCAGTTCGACGGTTCCGATCCCTATCCGGGAGCCCGCCGCGGCCCGGTTCCCCGGACTCCCGTCGCGGTCGGCTCCTTCGCCCCCAACGGCTGGGGCCTCTACGACTTCCACGGCAACCTCTGGGAGTGGACTCAGGACGAGCACTGTCCCTACCCCAGGGGCGCAGTCACCGACCCGGTAGGTGACTGCGACAGCGAGCTCCTCGTCATCCGCGGCGGCGCCTGGAACTACGGCGCCGACAGCGCCCGCTGCGGCCTGCGCTACACCCACCGGCCCCAGGACGACGGCCCCGGCCTGGGTTTTCGCCTGGCGATGGACGCCGAGTAGACCTACGGCACCGTCCCCGACCAGGCGCTGGTGTTGCCGGACTCGAAACCGTCCGCGAACAGCGGCGCCCCGCTGACATCGATGGTCTGGAGGACGATGTCGGCGTTGCCGGTGGAGGTTCTCGGGTAGAGAGCGTACACGCGATCCCCATCGACTCCGAGCTGAACGAAGTCGCCCAGGAACTGCCCCAGCGGTGACCAAATCGAACGCGTACTTTCGATCGGCTGACTGGTGAGCTGAACCGTCTCCCAGCTCTGCCCTTTGTCCAGGCTCAGACCGTAGTGCATGTGGAAGCGACCGTTCTCGACATCGTCGTCCTGATCGAAAGAACCACCATCGAAGTAGAGCAGGTGGAAGCGGCCGAGGGCATCGATCTCCAGCCAGGGGTGAAACTGATCCCCGGGGAGTTGGGCCGGGATGATCCGCGGAGTCGACCAGGTGGCGCCCTGATTGCTCGAGCGAGCCAGGTAGAGATCGACATCGGCGTTGCCGTCGACCTGCGCCGTGGTGTCGAAGTAGAGCGCATAGAGGTCGTCATCGGTGGGATCGATCGCCAGGTAGACCAGGGGAGCGACGCGGAACTGGCCCGGGAACCGCGAGCCATCGGGCGCGTCCCAGACGTCGAGGCGGGTCGCCGCCGTCACCGGCGGCAGGAAGGTCGAGCCGCCATCGAAGCTGCGCTGCAAGCGCACCGCCGCATCGAAATTCCAATCGAGCACGTAGAGCCTGCCCTGGGAGTCGACTTCCGGATGCTGGCTGATACCGATCTCCAAGGAGGTGACCGGCGTCCAGGTCGAGCCGAGGTCGTCAGAGCTCTGAACGCCAAGGCTGAAGGCGGCATAGATCCGGGTCGCCGCCAGGTTGCCGGGAATCGGCCCCGAAGCCAGCCAACCGCGATCGACGAAGCCGCCGTCGTGAGTCGTGACCGGAGTCTCGAAGGAACTCGCTCCGGGAGCCTTGCGAGCCACGAACAAGGCCGGCGTGGTGGTGAACTGGACGCCACCGACGAAGAAGTAGCCGGAGCGCGGCTCGTAGAGGGTCATGGGATCGCCCTCGTGGTTGTCGACGCTGACGCCCGGTCGGCGAATCAGCGAATCGGACCAGGTCACTCCGCCGTCGTCGCTCACCCCCACTCCGAGACTCCAGAAGCCGCCGCTGCCGGGCTCGCGGGCATCGTTCCAGGCGGCGACGATCTGGTTTCCGCCAGGGGCGATGGCGAGGCTGGTCTCCACCGCATTGGCGCTGCCACCGTTGTCGACCCGGCGCGGCGCACTGACCTGCAGGGAGCCACTCGGCGGCAACAGCGACGCCCGCGCAGGCTTGCCGTCCAGCAGCCCGGCAAGGGCTGTTGGCACGACCTGGTCCCGCAGTCGGGCTTCTTCCACGGCCAACCGAGCGGCTTCAAGATCTCCCTGCATGTAGAGCGATACCGCCAATCGGCCGGCGGCCCGGGGATGCTGCGGATCGAGCGCCAGCACTCGCTGCCACAGCCCGGCGGCTTCTTCCCAGCGCTGCTGGGAACCGCGAATCCAGGCCATGCCAACGAGGGCTGGCGCATCATCCGGGTCGTGGTCGAGGGCGGTTGCGAAGGCTGCTTCGGCTTGATCGCGACGGCCGAGCAACCAGAGCACATGCCCCAACCGCTCCAGGGCCCGAGGATTTCTCGGCGCCGCGACCACCGCTCGGGCGGCGGCCTTCAGAGCCACGTCCTTGCGACCCTCCCGCAGGGCGACTTCAGTCTCTTGAAGCCGGTCGACCATCGAATCGAGAACACCCTCCGCAGCCTGCCGTCGCAACCGCCCGTCCTCGAACCGCAAATTTGCCAGCGCCTCGGTAAACAGTGCATCGCGCTTTCCAACCGGTCCGATACCCGGCCGATCGATCTCCTTCACGGTCTCCGTGGTCACCGCATCAGTCCCCCCGCAACCCACCAACAACAACGGGACGATCGCGAGACCTGGGCTCAACAAACGCCACCAGCTCTTCTTTCTCATCTCCACCTCCTGAGGGTCCATGAACACTTTGGATACTTCGCCAGGCGGACGAAGTTTCGACCCGCCCGGTCGGAGAATGTTCACGTTCTTCGTTAGCAGAGACAGCCTAGCCTTGGGAAAGGCTTCGTTGGGACGAGATCTGGACAGATTGCGGCCCAATTGCGACACCCTTGGCGATCGCGATCTTGCGGCGGGCCCGTCGAGGCCTAGGAGGACTCGAGTCGGCGTCGGGAAGCACCGCTTCCGAGCCAGTTGCGGTACCCGGTCACCAGGAGATTGCTCACGGCATAGGCCAGAAAGGTCAGGATCAAATACTTGAGCAAGGAGGGCCAAGCAAGCTCGAGAAGCAGGAGCGCCAGCCCGCCGAGCACCACGACGTGGACGATATAGACCCCGTAAGCGCTCTTCACCAAGGCCGTGGTCATCTTCCCTCCGGGCTTGGCGCCATATCGCCGGAAGGTCTCGATCACGGCATAGACCAGACAAAGCAGGGAGAGCTGGAAGAAAAGCCAGAGGATCACCCGGTCCGCCACCTCGCCGACCAGAACCTTTCCAGGATTGATCCAAGGGAAGAGCAAGAAGACGAGATAGCCCATGACCGGCAACCATGCCAGCGAGTTGACCACGTGGTACCAGGCCTTGCCTTTCGGAGGGTGATCGAACACACCACGGCGATAGAACAGGACGCCCAGCAGGAAGGCCATGAAGTAGATCAGGATGCGTTCGTTCTGGAAGTCGACCAGAACAGTCTTCGTCCAACCTCGGAGATCGAGAAGATCGAACACCAGCCCGTAGCCGAAGCCGATCACGAGAGCACCCGTCACGGCCGATCGCGGCAAGATCCTGGGAGTCTCGAGGCCCAGCCTCGAACCGAGCCAGTAGAGCAAGTCGAAGAGGAACAAAATCGGCAGGAACCACAACCAACTCTGGCTCAGAATTCCGTTACTGAAATGGAAGTAACTCCACCAAGGCTCCTGTGGCAGACCACGCGAAGCGAGAAACAGGATCTTGTAGAGGGGCATCAGTAACAACACCGCCAGAGCCCAGGGAACCAGCAAACGACGAACCCGGGAGAGCAAGAACCCTCGCCCACCCTTGTTTTCGAGGGAGCTGGGCGCGAAGTAGCCGGATACCAGGAAGAGGGTCGGCATGACGAAGATGTCGATCACCAGGTTGAGGAGACCCGCGAGGTCGTTGGTGGCGGGATCGTCGACAATCCAGAACACAGCTCCGACTCCGCTCGCCTCGTAAACGATCCCGACGTGGTAGAGCACCACCAACAGAATCAGGAAGGCCCTCAACTTGTCGAGGAAGAAAATCCGTGCACGCGGTGTCCCCATCTCTCCTCCGTTCCGTCGATCCCATCGCCAGCGGCGGGATCCCTGAACAAGCGGACTGCCCTCGAGAGCCGTCTATCCACTGTACTCGACAGCGTCCCTGGAGATTCCCAACGAGGTCTTTTGGAACTGGTTCGAAAGTCCTATGGAGAAACAGGAACGGCCCGACCCCTCGGGGCCGGGCCGCTCACCTCGACACCGCGAGGTCACCGCCGAGAGCTGGCGCGCTCTACCAACAGGCGCAGCCCTGACAGGAGGTCCCGCCGACACCTCCGGCCGTGACGTCAGAGCAGAAACCACAGGAGCCTCCGGAAGCGCACTCGGCACCGTTGTTGGCGCACTTGGTCCCACCGAGATTGCACATCGGGTCGCCGACCGGCGCTGCCACTGTGCCGCAGGCCTTGTCCTCCTTCTTGTCGTCTCCCTTCCCCATCACGAAGGCCGTCGTCGCCTCGATCAGCGGCGAGAGCTCGGCGGACACCACGCCCTCGACCTCGACCACGCGATAAGCGCAGAAGCCGCCGGCGGCGAGGGCGATGGCGCCGCCGCCGATCTCCGCCTTGGCGGATGCCCGAGCACCGAAGGGAGCGTCGTCGAACAAGAGAGTCATCTGGCCATCGAGGACCAGGCCGGTGTCGAGGGAGACCTCGATCCAGGTGGGATTCTCCGGGTTCTCGCGGAAACGGAATTCCCCGAGCTCCGGCGAGCTGGCGTCACCGCGATCCTCGGAGACGGTGAACCGCACCACCTTGGGATCCGCGGTGCGGGTCAGCACGCCCTTGGTGTAGCCATGACCGGAGAGCACCGACGCCCCGTCGCCGAGGGTGGCGAAGCTTCCGCCGGGCGTCACCTGGGCTTGAATCGTCGCCGGCACCCGAATCACCGCCCGACCGAAGACGGCCCGCAGCGCGGCGATGTCGCGATCATCGATGCGGCCGTTGCGATCGAAGTCGCCACTGTAGCCATCGCCCTCGAGGCCGCGGTTGGCCGACACGAAGTCGAGATCGTACTGCCCAACGAAGCCATCGCCATTGATGTCCGGGCTCTCGCCATCGCGATCCACCGCCACCGCGGCATAGGAGGGGAACAAGCCGTCCTTCTTGCGCGCATCGACCAACCAGTTCAGACGCGTCGCAACCCCCTTGGCCACCTCCACCGTTTCCTCGTGACTGCGGCCATGGGCGTCCGTGGCGCGCACCTGGTAACGGCCTGCCGGCAGGCCATCGAAGCGATAACGACCGGTGGCGTCCGCCCGCGCCACCTTGATCACCCGCTCCGGCCCGAGCATCTCCACCCGCAGGCTGGTCATCGGCGTCATCGCCGAGCGCCCTTCGTCGTTCACCACTTCACCGAAGGCATTGCCATAGACGATGCCGCTGTCCGCCGGCGCCACCAGCGGCGCCTCCACCTGCTGCCAAAGATCGGCGGCCCCATCCACCGACCAAAGCGCCGTCGTCGTCCATCCGAGGGCCACCACCGCCACAAGCAATAGAAGCTTCTTCATCTGCTGGATCCTCCAGGAGCCTCGAGGAAGAGACAGTCTTCCCCTTCCTTGAGAAGCGGGAAACGGTGCGCTATCGAACACTCGCCACTTTCAAGTCTCGAGCGACGACCGGCGCATCGGCGCAAAACCCTCGGTTGGTTAGAACCGATCCTCCGCATTCGATGTAGATTGTTCGAAGTGGAAATTATTCGAAATCTCATCTTCACCGAGCATGTCCGTCAGCTGGTCCGGGGTGACGTCTCGGCGCAAGAGCTGAGTCCCTCCTGGGAGAAGCTGCGGAGCGCTCTCGTCTCGGAGCTGAGAGCCCGCTCTCTGTTCTCGGTATCGCCGACGTGTGTGGGAATCCTCGGATCCCCACGCTGGACTCGGAACGCCATCGATGAGCTGACCGCCGACTGCTACATCTTCGTGTTTCTGAAACGCCTCAGCAGCCTCAATGCCCAGCTCGGACGCGAAAAGGCCAACATCGAAGGGCTCATCTTTCGAAACGTCCGATACTTCCTCCACGAGTTGCAGCGCAAGCACGATCCCCTGGGGTTCCGCTCCTATCTGGCCTTGAGATCTGCCATCTGTCGTGCCGTCGAGGAAGGCACGCTCGTCGTCGTGCAGGGAGACCCCGAAGTGCGGACAAACACCGCCGTCGCGCCGCCCATCGACTCAGGCCCGCTCACCAGAGCCACCAAACGATCTCCCAGCGAGCTTCGGGCCACCATCTGGGGTTGGGCCGACGAAACCATGCCGGACCTGGTGACCGCTCGTGGACGCGCCCTCGATCCCGTGATCGAAATCCTGAGAGCGAGGATCTTGGAGCTTTCTCGGGACGGAGTCGCCGAGCTTCGGTTCGGTGAAGTCTCGCGACACTTCCAAGCCCGAGTCCGCCACCTATGGAGCGCCAGCTGGCCGCGCGAGACCCCCGTCGCAGAGGTCGACCATTCCCTGGGAAGCCTCGCCGAAGCACTCCGTCCGGGGTTCGCCCTCGAGGAGCGCGAGGCCTTTCACCAACTCGTCGCCTGCGTCAGCGAAGCCGTCGAAGCCGATCCGACGACTCCACGCACCCAAGCCTACCTGCACCGCTTGTGGACCTTCCTCTGGAGTCACTGTCTCGAGGACCGCGGCAACCCTCCGTCTCGTCGCCAGCTCTCGGAGACCTTGAAGATTCCTCGTGCCCGAATCCGAGACCTCTACTCTTCGCTGCAGCGGAAGGTGAGACACTGTTTGTCACTTTCTCGCCCGTCGAACGGTGACCTGGAATGACTGAAAGATCCTCGACGCAGTCGTCAATCTTCGAACGCTTGGTGCGCCAAGGCGGCGAGGCCCGAGCTCGCCTCAGCGCCCCCATGGCGCCGCCGGCCGCGGGCCCGAGAGTGGGTGACCTTTGGATATTGCCCTCGGGAACGAAGCTCGACGATCAGACCGATACCCCCATCGAATGGGCGGTCCTCGAGGTCGAGCCGCAGGGAGCACTCCTTCTGATTCCGGTCGACACCTGCCCGATGCAGGGCAGGGCGGACGTTCTGGCAGATGACGCCCGAGTTCTGCGCTGTGGTCAGGGCTGCTGGATCGATCCGGCGGCCTTCGCGTCGGGATTTCGTTCCGGGAGTCTCACCAGGGAACAGGTCCAAGCCGCTCGTCAGCGCCGTCGCGATCTGCGAGATGGCTCGGCAGCAGCGCCCCTCGTCGTCCTCGAGACCGAGAAGGATCCAGAGTACCGACAGCTTCTGGGCCGGATCGAAGCAATCCGTCTCGAGCTGGAAGACGCCTTCCGGGAACCGACGGCGGACAGTGCCTTCGCGTCGAAGACCGCGAAGGCAACAGATTCATCTCGGGAGGCTCGACGCTGGTTCCCGGCGGTGGCGGCGGCCAGCCTCCTCGCCGCGGCCTCCATAATCGTGATCCACCAGAAGAGTGTCATCGACGACCTGGAGAGGACGACCGCGGCGCCAATCCCCAATCCGCCCGTCGTCTGGCTGGAGCCCGGCAACGACCGGGGATCTCGAGAGGTTGGAGCCGTTGCCGAAGGGACTCCCTACATCGTCCTCCTCCTGATTCCCGAGGTCACCGGCCATGTTCAGCAGTCCTACTCACTGAAGATCTTCGCTCACGGGGACGATCGTCCCCTCTGGAATGGCGAGATGGCCGGGGGAGCTCTGCCGGAGCTCTTCGTCCTCCTCCCGACCCGCCACTTTCCAGCCGGCGACTATCACCTGCAGCTCACGGCCCGGGAGGGCGACCTCGAACGATCGGCAGGCACTTACGAGCTTCGCATTCTGCAGAGCCCATAGAGCAGGCCGCCAACCCTGGCGTTGCCGACGCCAGACCAACGTCCTTGCTCGTCCCAAGAAGATTCGAAGGGATCCTCGGAGAGAACCCAACATCCGCTCGGCCTTCGATCGTGCCAATTTCAGATTCGCGCCGTTAAGCCCCCTTGAAGACCGCTCGACAGCACCCACCGCTCACTGAAGAGCGCGTGGCATTTCAAGGAGGATTGCTATGAGAAATCTGACAATCATCGCCTGGCTCATCGGACTCGTCTTGTTGTCAACGGCGGCCGGGGCGGCGGGCGATCGCAGCTCGAGGGTCGACCTGGCAAACGGATCGCACTCTGGTCCTGAGACCATGACAGACCATCAGGTCTACTTTCCCTTCTTTCCCCCGACGGCCTGCTTCACGGTCTCACCGAGGTTCGGCCCGGCACCCCTGGTGGTGAGAGTCGACGCCTCCTGCAGCTCGGATTTCAACGGTTTCATCTCCAGCTATCGCTGGACCATGGGAGACGGCACCATTCGAACGGGAAGACGCCTGAGCCAGGTCTACACTCGCTGGGGCTACTACACGATCACCCTCACGGTGACGGACAACTCAGGTCTGTCGCGGAGCACGAGCTTCCCCATTCACGTTCACGGTAGCGGCGGCGGGCACTCGGGGAGCGGAGGCAACAGCGACGGTGGTCAAGGCTCGGAAGGTCCCGAACCCTAGACGATCATGACTTGATCCTCGACTCCCGATCTGGGGCTCGCTCCTGCGAGCGAGCCCCATTCCATCCTGCCAATCGAGGGAACCACCAAGCCGATCACCGCGCCCCGTAGATCTGAAACGCGGACCAGTAGTAAGGCGCTGCCACCTCATGCCCTCGCCGAACGCCTGGGGAATCGCTCGGCGAGGCGCCACCGATCAACGCAAGCTGGGCCGCCCTCAAGGCTTCGTCCTTGGACCGCCCCTCGCGAAGCCCACGGTAGAAGTGCACCATCAGCTCAGCGGTAGCCCGATCGTCGATGTTCCAAAGTGAAGCGAGAACCGCGCGAGCCCCGGCGTAATGGAAGGCTCGAGCCAGCCCCACCAATCCCTCGCCGCCTCGTTCCTGGCCCAAGGCCGTGGCGCAGGCCGACAGGACCACCAGGTCGACATCGAGGCGCAGCCGATCGAAGATCTCCCAAGCCTGGAGCAAACCGTTCTGCGACGCCTCTTCGAGGTCTTCCGGAATGGTCAGAGCCAAGGCGGAGTTGAGCGGAAAGTGGTCGTCGACCTGACCGTGGACCGCGAAGTGGACCAGATCGAGTCCTGCCGGGAGGTCCAAAACCGCCTCCTCCGTCGCCTCGTCTCCGAGGTAGAGACGCACCGAGGCTGCCGGGAAGAGCCCTGCGATGGCCTCGACCTCGAACCGGCTGAAGGGCAGCTCCGTCCAGCGGAAGGCCTCACTCCCGCGGGCTCGCGATTCCGCGACCGTTTCCGATCTCCGAGCGGCCCAGGACGGATAACGAGGATCACCGAAGGCGGCGAGCCGGACACGGGATGCGGCGGCGCCGGTCGGCCTCGGCCGCTCTGTGAGCTGAGCATAGAGAGTCGCCGAGAGAACAGACTGGAGCGGGCGCCAAGCGATCAGATAGTCGCCCGCGGGCCGCACCAAGGCGGCGAAGGGTAGCCGGTGAAGTGCTCCATCGGGCACGATCAAAAGTCGCTCGCCGCCTTCGATGGAGTCGGCAACGGGAGCAATCAACAGGTCGTAGAGATCGCGCCCCGCCGTCGTCAGAGAACGAAACAGCGGCGAGCCGGGGTGACGCCTTTGGCGAATCAGTGTGCGAAACTCTTCGACCTTCTCTTCCAGCACCGCAGAGCCCACCGGCAGCGTCGCCGTCTCGACCAGCCCTTTCTCGGCCGTGACCACGAAGAGGTCGGTCCGACTGCTCGCAACGTGGAATGCAACCAATACCGTTCCCGGATCCAAGCGCCGCCTCACCGCTTCGACCTCGAGCGGCTGTGGGTATCGCAGGGCCGCATAGCGAGGAGCAGTCCTTCGCAGGCTCGCCACCAGACTGCTTTGCTCTTCGCGTAGTAGGGCCAAAGCGGCAAGGCGCTCCCGGAGCTCCTCGGGCTTCCCCGAGACCATCGCAGCATCGACCGCGCGACGGTAGCGCTGCTCGAGATCGAGCTGGGCCTGACGCAACGCCTCCGGAAGCTCCAACGCAAAATCGAGATCGCGTTCGGCCAGCATGTCGAGGAGGCTGCGCGCCCGCGAACGCTCCAGAAGCTGAAAGGCTTGCTCGTGATCACCCACCGTGAGCTGCGCGGCGAGCGCATCATCGTAGAGCTGGCGGGCCCGGGCTCGCAATCCACCCTGGGCCATTCGCGAGCCGCCCATGCGGAGGAACTGATTCTCGAGCACCAAAACGGCACGGGAGAGCTCCTCGGCAGCGGCCTCCGAATCGCCCTTCTGGGCCAAAGCCAGGCCCAATCGGTGGCGCGCAATCTCCTCGATGAGCCCTCCACCACGTTCGTAGATGCCGAAGCTGCGGCGCAGCACCGCCTCGGCCTCCGGCAGTCGGTCTTGGAGGCGCAATAGATCACCCAGGCGTACCAGGCAGGTGGCCAGCAGGAGGTGATGGGGAGCGTGATTCTCGAGAAAAGCCACGGCTTCTCGCAAATGACCCTCCGACGCGGCGAGATCACCCCGTGCCTGGGCGAGCTCGCCAAGCTGTCGCAATGCCCAGGGAATGGACAATCCTCGAGGAGTCACTTCGCGATAGAAGGTCAGGGTCCTTCGGGTGTGCTCCTCCGCCTCCTCGAGCCTGCCGAGGTCGGCCAAGGCGGCTGCCAGATTGCCGCGAACGTGAGCGCCAAAAAATCCATTCCCAAGGCCCTCCAAGACGACGAGAGCCCGACGATAAAGCCCTTCGGCGAGTTGCTCACGACCGCTGTCGCCGAGGATGTCGCCCAGAGTCGTCAAGGTCATGGCGAGCTGCCAGCTGCCGGGAGTCTCCGTCTCTGCAGCGTCCAGAGCTCGGCGGGCGAAGTCTTCCGCCGTCGCCAGATCGCCTTTCATGCGAGCCAGCTCGGCCATCGCCCGCTGGCGATAGGCCACCACCGCGTCGCGCTCCTCGGGCGCTAGCCTCTCCGCGATCTCCAAAGACCTTCGGACAAAGGCCTCCGATGAGCCAAGTCGGTTGCGATGCCGTTCGACGGCACCGAGGAGGAGCAGTGTCGTGCCCAGCTCATTGCTCTGCGGGGCCAGCTCGATGAGCAACTCTCGGGCACGAATCAGGGAGGACTCGGCGACATCGATCGCCCCCATGAAGGTGGCGACGTGGGCCGCGGCGTTGAGGCACCGGGCCAATGCGAAGCTCTGCGGCGCCACCTCCTCGGTCAGCGCCAGAGCGCGGAGCGTGTGCTCGTGCAGCTGCGCCATCTCACCCCGCGCCAGAGCGACCTTGCCGAGGTGCGAATGAGCCAATGCTCGGACCAGCGGCATCGACACCTCACCGAAGCTCGGCTCGAGAACCGCTCGGTAGTGTTTCGAAGCTTCATCGAGCTCGAGCGCCCGTTCCGCCAAGCGCCCGCGAGCCAGATGCAAGAGAACCTTGCCGAAGGTCTCGCCGGCGATCTCCTCGCCCCGAATCAGGGCGTTTTCGGCCTGCTCGAGAGCTCCTGCCTCCTGCAGAAGCTCGCCCAAGCGCAACCACCACCACAGCTCGATCTCCCAGGCGACTTCCTCCGGCAAGGATGCGACCACCGCCTCGGCCATAGAGAAGGCACTACCGGCCTCTCCTCTCTCGACCTCGCGGACCAGCTGCCGATAGGACTCGAGGCTCGATAGGTTCAGATCCGGCCGAATCACCGCGGTCCAGTTTCCAGGCGGCACCGCGAAGGACACCGGTCGCGAACCGCGCCTTCCGAAAATCTTCACCGGACCGCGCGGCCCCTGCTCGAGACGGAGGGCTTCGAAAGCACAGGGATGGGCCAACGCCTCGCGAGCATCTCGGCCATCCACCGCCGACCAGGTCTCCAGCACGTCCCCGGCCTCGACCCCCGCCTGCGCCAGCGCCGAGTCTGGCCCGAGAGTCTCGACCACCACGCCACCCCATACCGCGGGTGCCCAGGCCAAGTACAGCCAAAGCCAAAGTAAGGTCCGCAGAAATGCGTTGTCGGTCAGCAGTCGCCCAACCATCTCTGAGGCGGCCGCGAGCTGAGCGCGAGGCATCGGCAACGGAGTCCTGTTTGCAGTCCAGGGCGACAACCTCGGGACCCACCACAGATCGAAGATCTCTCAATATGAAACATATTAATATATTTGATATTACAGAATATAAATTTTCTGGTCAATCTCCGAACCACTGCGGCCCGCCCCCTCAGTCCGTGCACTGATCAAAGAAAGGTCCCTGTTCGGCGGCCACCGGCGGCCATGGCCCCTGATAACCTCAGGCCCTGGGAATCAACTCCGTCGCCATCGGTCGGGATGGTGAAACCCCTGCGCTTCGCGCTCCATCGTTCGGAGACCGACCATGCGATTTTCGAGACCGCCTCTTTTCTGCTGGCTCCCAACCCTCTGTTGGCTGACGGTCCTGCCGCTTTCGGCCGAGCTGCCGATCAGCGTCGTTTTGCGCGAGGGCAGCATCATCGATGGCGATGCGGTGGTCTTTCGCCTGGAAGATCCCAAGGTCAATCAGGCGGGTGAAGTCGGCTTCTTCGGGATCGCCCAGCGTGGTTCTCTGTCCGATCGTTTCGTCTGGATCGACGACGGTCCCGTCTGGTTCAACTCCCTCGGCCCCGGCGGCTTCACTTCCGGGGAAGGAGCTTTCGGGATCGGCGATGGGGGGCAATTCGTCTATCCTCCGACCATCGACGGCCAGGCGGCGCTGTGGACCGACCGCGGCCTCCTCGCCGAGGCCGGTGCCGCCGCACCGGGTCTCCCCGATGCCACGCTGGTCGGCTTCAGCTTTCTCGAGATGACGGCGAATGACCGCATTTTCTGGGCGGCCTGGGTCGACCCGGAAGGTCCTGCGTCGCGCGACCGTGCCCTCTATCGATCCACCGGACCGGGGGCACCGGTGGACCTCCTCGTCAACGGCGCCGAACCGATCGACGGCACCACCATCATCCGCTTCATCGACCTCGACGCTTCGAACGGCGGCGACCACTACGCCGCGATCGCCCTCACCGACAGCGGCTCCGTCGACACCGACCTGATCTTGATTCTCGACGGTGCCTTCGCGGGCCGCGAAGGCGAGCTGGTCACCACCACCGGGGAGAGCTGGGAGCGCTTTCAGCTCGTCGCCGTCAACGACCGCGGAAACCTGGCCGTCTCCGGCGAGCTCGCCGGTCCCGAGGACCGCGACGACGTCATCAGCCTCGACAACCACATCGTGCTGCGCGAGGGCGACGCCATCGCCGACCGCGTCTTGACGGCACCGGCCCTGATCAAGGGCCTCGCCCTCGACAATCGCGGCCGGATGCTCCACGCCTGGCGGTCCAACGGCGTCGAAACCCTGTATCTGGCCCAAGACGCCGGAGATCCCGCCAACACCTCCACCGCCCTGCTCA
This sequence comes from Acidobacteriota bacterium, assembly GCA_039028635.1. Lineage (NCBI taxonomy): Bacteria > Pseudomonadati > Acidobacteriota > Acidobacteriota bacterium. The sequence goes on along the minus strand of JBCCHV010000045.1, from coordinate 3,308 downwards.
GCGTCGGCGACCGCATCGACACCGACGGCGATGGTGCGGTCGATGGCGCCGTCACCGAGTTCAACTTCAACTGGACGACCTTTCGACGCCTCGACCTCGCGGAGGGCGACAACGTCTGCGTCGAGGTTGATCTCGAAGGCGGCAACGACGACGAGGCGGTCCTCTGCATCGACGTCTCGAGTCTCGGCTCGAGCGCGGCAGTGCTGGAGATTCCGACCCTCTCGGGAGCGGGTCTGGCCGCCCTGCTAGGGCTCGTCACCCTTGCCGGGATCGGCTTGCTGAGACGCCGCGCCTCCTGAGGAGCCTCGACCGCCAGCATCAGCCTGGTCGAGTGGAGGATCGCCGAAGGCCAGGCCGTCCATCTCAAGGTCTCGGCGCTGCGGATGGTGGTCGTAGTAGTTCAACAGGCACACCACCTTGGGGGTGAGCTCGACGGGCTCGGCCCGGTGCTCGCAGCGGACTCCGTCCATCAGCAGTAAGGAACCGGCAACCGGCCGCACCCGGTGAACCTGGCCGTCGAGCCCGCGAATCACCGTTTCTCCGCCCTGAGCGTTGGTGGTCAGGTAAAGCAGCGCCGTCAAGCTGTTGGTGTCGACGTGCCAACCCTGGGAGCAGGACTCCGGTTGATAGATCTTGACGGTGTAGGCACTGCGCGCGAAGGGCGATTCCAACCAGGTGGACCCGGTGGCGGACGCCAATATGGGCAGCAAGGCTTGGTAGAAGGCCTCGAGCTCGGGAATCACCTGGTCCGTGGCGAAGCGATCGAAGACGTAGCTGCGCGCACTCCCCCGCCCGCGACAGAGGGCCCGCTGCGACTCCTCGAGCTCGACCCGCACCGGAGCGAGCTCGCCAGACAGGACCGCTCGAGCCCAGGATCCAGCGCGTGGCGCAACGTCCTGGACGACAAGAAAACCTCGCTCCCGAAAGGAGGCCGGATCCATTCCCTCTGGAGCAAGGTCCATTCTCGAGAACTCCCCGCTAGAAGCTGATTCCGAAATCCCCTTCACTGCGTTCGAGCAACGTCGCCCTTTGGGCGAGCTCATCGAAGTGCTCGACGAATGGCCGCACGATGATCGAGTCGCTGCCCTTGACGCAGATCAAGGTTCTGATCTCGGAACCATCCTGATCCACGTGAGGAATTCCCAAGAAGAGGCACTTTTCATCAGCGATGAGATAGGAGGCATGGATCTTCAGGGCGGTGCGATAGAAAAAGACAGACTTGGGGCCGGGATCCTCGATGCCGTTGAAGTGAACATAGTGGTCATAGCCGCGATCACCGATCGTGGTGGCCGAAACCTCCGCCTTCTCGTCGACCATCTGAAAGACCCGACGATACTCGAAGTCCGGGATCGCCTGGATCTTGCGTTCGATCGCGCCGTAATAGTCTTCGAGATGCTCACCGGGATGATCGGGACCTCCCACGTGGTGGGTCACGCAAAGGAGACTCTTCTCCGTCGTCTCGATGATCTCTCGAACCGAGGCGTAGATCTTCTCTTTGTCTCGTCTCGAACGGGCTGGAATGATGTCGATCCGATGACCCGAGGCCTGGCGCTCCATCAGGTCTGCGAGCAGCTTGTCGACTTCGGAACCCGACCCCTCCTCGAGAGCGGCCGGCGACTTCTTGAAGCGCCGTGCCGTCAGCTCGTTGCAGGTCTGATCCATCGCCTCGGAGAGGGGTTGCGCGAGGGACTCCCCGAGGGCGCTCCGCGAATACTGGATCGTTCTCATCGCCTGGAGATCGAAAGGCAGATCAGAAACACTCTGGGCGATCGAGACCACCGGTTTGCCGAGAGCCATGGCATAGCCGACTTCCCACATCACATTGGGGTTGTTGCCGGTCAGATCGGCGATGCAGACGTCCGCCTGGTTCAGCTCACGGACCAGGTCATCGGTGATCTTGCCCGGCCCCATGATCTCGTCCAGGCGTCCACAGGTCAGCCCTTGGTGCTCCCCAGACAGCTCCTTGATCGCCGCCTGAATGCTGAAGTAGACGTCGTTGAAATCCTGAGCGAACGGCATGATCACGAAACACTTCAAGACTCGGCCCCCTCATCGCGGCTCGCCGAGGGTTCACAGGCCCCCCAGGCGCTCTCCGCCGGAAATTTTCGACAACCTCAACCAGAGATCTCGGCAATTTCGGAAAGCCTACGAGGGAGGCGCGATGCCGTCAAGGTAACCCAGATCCCTCAGGCGAGGTCGTCTTGCCCCGCGATCAGGAAGTGGTGACTGTTCGAGCCGGCGGTTCGAGCCTCGAGATGGGGCTGATAGGCCGGGTCGTTCATGAAGGCCATCGCCGCTTCCTTCGACGGCCACTCGATGACAATGCGCAGCGCGGCGTCGTCGCCCTCACCCTCGAGGCGCTCGTGGCTGGCGGTGCGGGCGAGGTACTTGCCACCGTGCTGGGCAACCAGTCGGTTCGCGGGCTCGATGTAGTCCGGGATCCAGTCTTCGGTGGTCGGGGTGACGGCGAGGACGGAGTAATAGGCCATGGTCTTCTCCTCAGAAGTCGGTCAAGTTGCTTCGGCGAGGAGCGTAGGTCGACACACCATCCTTGACAAGTACCTACATTTTTGTAAGTAATGGACGTCCTTGAACGTAAGGAGAAGATCCCATGGCCCGAAAGTACTGTTGGAAAACGGGATGCGATGTCGAAGCGGCGCTCAGCGTGATCGGCGGCCGCTGGAAGCCGGTCCTCGTCTGCCACCTACTCGCGGGCCGCAAACGCTTCGGCGAGCTGCGCCGCCTCACCCCCAACGCCACCGAGCGCATGATCACTCTGCAGCTGCGCGAGCTCGAGGCGGACGGCGTGCTCACCCGCCACGTCTACGCGGAAGTCCCACCGCGGGTCGAGTACGAGCTCACCGACTTCGGACGATCCCTCGAGACCATTCTGGTTCCCATGCAGGCCTGGGGCCGAGCCTTCAAAGTTCGGCAACAGGCGGCAGAAAACAGCGAAGCGCTTGGAGAAGTTGACGACTATCCTACAGGCGCTCGGCGAGCAAACTCCGATCCGGCCTGATCCAACGATTTCCGGAAGGCGGCCACCCCGGAGCTCCCAGGCCTGGGTTTAAACCGGTCCTGCTCTAGAGGCGATCCCCGCCCTCACTCGGCCGGCAACACCCTCTCCAGGGTGGATTGCCAGGCCCTGTCCCAAAACTAAACCAGCCGGGCCAGCAAGCCCTTTTCACGTCGCGATCTGCATTTACTAGTACCTTCCAAATCAAACATTTGCAAGCCAAGATGGAAAATTATCAGTCGCACCACCGGGAATCGAACCAGGTTTGAGTTCTTTTTTAGGAATTGGACTT
>JBCCHV010000044.1 GCA_039028635.1 Acidobacteriota bacterium | reverse complement strand
TCGCGAGTGTACAAACGGGGGGGTTGGCTGCCGACGTATGTGGTTTTTGGGTGGGGTATGCGGGGGGCCCCGCCTATCCCCCGACCGATCACCTCTCGGTCTAGCAGTTGTTGCGGTTCAGGGCCTTGGTGGTGGAGCGGCGGTTGCCGTTGCCGTCTTCCCAGTAGAGCTTGATGGTGTTGCCGGAGTTGATGTTGAGGCCGGAGATCTCGACGAAGGTGTCGCTACTGGCCTTGGCCCGGCCGTCACCTTCGAGGGAGGAGCCGTAGCGCTCCCACTCGAAGTAGACGTCGAAGGCGTTGGGGTTGCGCACCCGGATGATGTGGGTGGAGTTGTCGACCCAGCACATCGAGGTGAGGGTCAGCTTGCTGACCGAGCGGGTGCCGGCGAGGCCGCCTTCGAAGAAGGTCTCGGCGAGCAGGTCGCGGTAACCGTTGGCGGAGAGACCGGGAGCGAAGCGGTAGATGCCGCCGGTTTCGTTGGCGAGGGTCGAGAAGACGGTCTGGCCGTTCAAGGACGAGGTCGGACCGACCGCCAGGGTCTCATCGCCACCTTCTTTTTGCTCGCCGGTGCCGCGGGATGAGCCGCAGGTGCCGGTGAGCAGGGTACTGATGCGAATCTCGTTGTCTTTGGCGAAGGCTGCCAGGCCCTGGTAGTCGCCGGGCTGGGGATCGGCGTCGGTGACCAGGACGATCTCCTTGAGGTCATCGGCATCGCCGGCGGCGAGCTCCTGGGCGGCGGCCCACAGAGCACCGATGGACTCCTCCGGGCAATCGTCGCCACCGGAGACGGAGACGGCGTTGATCCAATTCTTGAAGGTACTCCGGCTGAAGGTCGATCCGACGTTGGTGACGTTGTCCTTGAAGGTGATCAAGCCCCACTCGATGTTCTCGGTGGAGTCGCCCTGGTCGACGAAGTCGTTCAGGGCCGCCTTCATGCCGTCCGCTTCCGGCCCCATGGAACCGGTGTCGTCGAACACCGCTTTGCGCAGGGCACGGCCGCAGCCGAGCTGGGCGAGGGCGTTTTCGAGGGTGCGGCGGTCGGCGGTCTGGGTGTTAGAGCTCGAGCGCGGCTCGTTGCCCAAGGTCCAGTCGATGGTGCCACCGCGCTTGTGGATCGGGTCGATCACCGGGAAGGTGAGCTTCATGCGCCAGCTCTCGGGAACATCGGAAGCGCCTTCGTAGAGGGCCAGCACCTGCATGGTGCCGAGGCGGGTGACCGGGCAGGAGGCGATGCGGCGCTCGGCGCGAGCCCAGTTGCCGGTGTTGAGGGTGCGGTTCATCGGCGCCAGGTTGGCGCGCCGCTTCCAGCCACCGAGAATGGCGGCGATGAAGTGCCCGCCGTCGTAGGGCTTGTGGGGCGCCGTCACCAGGTTGTTGCCCAGGTTGCCGACATCGCGCTGACAGCGATTGTCGCGCAGTGCCGGGATCGCCGGCAGGATCTGCAGGACCTCCCGGGGGCGACCGAGGGTGTCGATGAAGACGGTCTGGGTACCGAGCTGATGGGGCAGCCCGCGCAGGCTCGAGCCAAACCGGACCGGGCAATCCCGAATGTTGCTGGAAGTCGGTGGCAGGGCCGTGGCAATGACCACGCGCAGCTCCTCGAGCTTGGTCGCCAGCTCCTGGTCGGTGGCGTCGGCGAGGAACTGCTCGGCCTCATCCCAACCGCCGAGATCCTCGGCCAGCGCCCCGAGGAGCGCCTCGGTCTCCCAAACCGGAACCGCGGATTGGGCCGACAGGGTGAGAGGAATCGCCATCAGCAAGCAAAGAACGAAGGGAACGAGCACCTTGGAAGAATGCATCAGACCTCCTGACATGGGTTCGAGGGGATCAGTCCCTTCGAACAGCTTCCAAGATAATCTAATTTATTAACATGTCAATAGAACAATGTGTAAATGTTACTTGAATTTCGCAGACTCCGGAGACCACTTACCCACAAAAGTAGACCCTCTCCTGACACCCTGACTCACTGAAAGTAAATACTTACAGAATCCTCGACGGACCCCAGGGGGGTCCGTTTCAGTCCAGACCCGCCTCAGTCCATCAGCCCCAGCAACTGCACCAGGATGCGGTGGGTCAGGCCCCAGATCTCGTGCCCCTGGAAGCGGAAGGAGGGGAAGTAGAGATCGCTGTCGCCGAAGGGGATGCGCACTTCGCTCTGGGCGCTGCCGCGGCGGAGCTCGGCGAGGGCGACCCAGTGGATGGAGGCGACTTCCCGTGGGTCGGGCCGGAGAGTGGCCTCGGCTGGCGCGAGGGCGACGTAGGGGGCGATGACCAGCGGCGGCAGGCGCCGGGTGTTGGGGCGCACTTCGTCGAGGGCGCCGAGCCAGCGCTCGCCGGCGCTCAGGTCGAGGGCCACCTCTTCAAGGGTTTCGCGCTCGGCGGTGGCGCGCAGGTCGACGTCTTCCACCTGGCGCCGGCCGCCGGGCAGGGCGATGTGGCCCGACCAGGGATCGTTGCTGCGCTGCGCCCGCTCGATGAGCAGCAGCTCGGCCTCGTCGCGCCAGCGCAGGACGACGGCGACGGCGGCTTCTCCCATCGTGTCGTCGCGCTCGAAACGACGCACCGAACGGGCGGCGAGCATCTCTCCCAGCGAGCCGAAGGGCGAGTGGTTCATAGCGCCGCAGTCTACCCTCGCGGCGCCTGGTGGCGACCAAAAAGGACGCCAGCGAGCACCGCCGACGACCGCTGCCGGCCGGCATCCCGGACAAAAGTCCGGAATCGGTGAACCATTCTCGAAGGCACCCGTATAAAACCTCGGACTCGGCGCGGCGGCAGGCCCTTCGAGGACGCGCTTCAGACCGCGCCGAGCCCGTTTTCCCTCCCTACATTTCCTCAGTTCCAGCCCGCGGTGTCGCTGCGAGCCTTCTCTGGGAGAAGGACCGTGTGCCGTGCCCCACGGCCAGGCTTGGAGCCGGCGGCGTGTTTTGAGACAATCCCCCGGTTGCGCCGTTCGCGATATCCAAACACCTGACGAAATCGAGCGAGATCTCCCATGGCCTCATCCCAGGCACATTCCCCCTCTGGCCGCACCGTGTTGGTGGCCGGTTCCATTGCTTTCGACCAGATCATGACCTTCCCGGGCTACTTCAAGGACCACATCCTGCCGGACAAGATCCACATGATCAATCTCTCTTTCCTGGTCAGTGACTTCCGCAAGCAGCGCGGCGGCTGCGCCGGCAACATCGGCTACAGCATGGCGCTGCTCGGCGAGACTCCCCGCCTGGTGGCCACCGCCGGCGCCGACTTCGATGAGTACCGCCAATGGCTGGTGGAGCAAGGTGTCCTGGTGGACGACGTGGTGACCCACGAGGACGAGGTCACCGCCTCGTGCTTCATCACCACCGACCAGGCCGACAACCAGATCACCGGCTTCTTCATCGGCGCCATGGCGCGGGCCAAGGAGCTCAGCCTGCAGGCGATCGCCGAGAGCCGCGGCGGCGCCGCCTACTGCGTGGTCGCACCGGATGACCCGGAGGCCATGGTGCGCCATTGCAACGAAGCTCGCCAGGCCGGCATCCCGCTGATCTTCGACCCCTCCTTCCAGGTCATCGCGATGGACGGTCCAACCTTGCTCGAGGCGGCCCGCGGTGCCCACATGGTGATCCTCAACGACTACGAGTACGCCGTCTTCCAGGAGAAGACCGAGCTCAGTGCCGAAGAGCTGCGCGAGATCGCCACCTACTGGGTGGTGACCTATGGCGAGGAAGGCAGCGAGATCCTCGATGCCGCCGGCAATTCGATCAAGATTCCGCCGGCCAAGATCGAGCAGATGGTCGATCCCACCGGCGCCGGTGACGCCTTCCGCTCGGGCTTCGTCACCGGCCTGCTGCGCGATGCGCCGCTGTCCGTCTGCGGACGCATGGGGAGCGTCGCCGCCGCCTACGTCGTGGAGCGCTATGGCACCCAGAGTCACGCCTACTCGGCGGAGGAGTTCTGGGACCGCTACGCGGCGAACTTCGGCGCTGCAGCCGAGAGCGCCTGAGGCGCCCTCCGCGGAGAGAACGTGGTCGCAACCGGCACGCCCGCAGAATCGCCGAGAACACCCTTGGTGGAGCTCCATCGGCACCTCGATGGCAATGTCCGCGTTTCGACCATCCTCGACCTCGGCCAACGCCACGGCATCGCCCTGCCGGCGGATACGGTAGAGGGCCTGCGGCCTCACATCGAGCTCGCCGAGCCCAAGCCGGATCTGCTGGCATTCCTCGCCCGCTTCGAGCTCTTGCGCGGCATCTTGGTCGACTACGACGCGGTCCGCCGGGTCGTGCGCGAAAACCTCGAGGACGCCGCCGCCGAGGGAATCGACTACATCGAGCTGCGCTTCAGCCCCTACTTCATGGCCGAGCCCCACGGCCTCGACCCGCAGGGCGTAGTCGAAGCCGCCTGCGATGCCCTCAAAGAGGCCCGCGGGCAGGTCGAGGTCCAGGCCAAGCTGATCGGCATCATCTCGCGCAACTACGGCACCGAGATCGGCTGGCAGGAGCTCGAGGCCTGCCTCGCCGGCCGTCACCGCGGCTTGGTCGCCCTCGATCTCGCCGGCGACGAAGCGGGCTATCCGGGCGAGCTCTTCGTGGACCACTTCCGGCGAGCGCGGGAGGCCGGCCTGCGCACCATCGCCCACGCCGGCGAAGCGGCGGGCCCGGAAAGCGTGCGGCAGGCGGTACTCGGTCTCGAAGCGGAGCGCATCGGCCATGGCGTGCGAGCGATCGAAGACCAGGCGACGCTGGCCCTGCTGGTGGAGCGCGGCATCCCACTCGAGGTCTGCCCGACCAGCAACGTCCACACCAGCACCTTCGGCAGCTACGCCGAGCACCCTCTGAAGCAGCTCCTGGCGGCGGGCATCAAGGCGACCCTCAACACCGACGATCCGGCGATCAGCGGGATCGATCTGGCTCACGAGTTTCGCATCGCCGAGGAAGAGCTCGGCCTCGGACCCGAAGAGCTCGAGACCCTGCGCCGCAACGCCTTTGAAGGTGCCTTCCTCAACGCCGAAGAACGCCAAGCGCTGGTGAATCGACCCTCCTAGCCGCGGCGACGGCGGACGGCGAGGGCCTTGAGGCTCTCGATCGGCCGCCGATCGGGGGCCAGCATGCGGTTGGCGCGCCGCAGGTGGTCTTCGGAGCGCTGCCACTCGTCGCGCTCCATCAACAGCTCTCCCAGGTAGAGGTTGGCTTCGCCGCAGTCGGCCTCGAGGCGCAGCACATCCTGCAGCTCGATGATGGCGTGATCGAGGCGCTGGGGCTCGGCCAGATAGCGACAGTAGGCGAGCTCGGCACGGTACTCGGCGTTTTGGGGATCGCAGTCGGCGGCGAACTGCAGGGTGGTCACGGCCTGCTCGAAATCCCCCCGCTCCATCTCCCCTTTGCCCTTCTCGAATTGCTTTTCGGAATCGAGCAGGTCGGTCTCGATCGCCATCGACGAGGTTACCGGCGACTCGACCCGGCTGCGACGGCCCTCGATCAGCGCCTGCCGACGTTCGCCATCGGCGAGGTCACCGAAGGCCTGAGCGCCGGCCAGGAAGAGGTCGCGCGCCTTGTCGGCGAGACCCGCCTCGGGAAAGGACCAAGGGGCGAAGCGTTCGGAAAAAGCCAAGAAGGCGACCCGCAACCGCGACATGGTGACGGTCTCCGGCACGCCGAGAAGGTCGAAGGCATCGCGTCCACGGTAGTCGAGGTAGATCTGGGCGAGCGCCTCCGACGGCTCGGCGGCAGGCTGAGGATCGGTCTCGCCGAACTCGGGTACGACTGCCGTGGAAGGCGCCACCACCGGCACGAGGTCGTCCGCGGCAGGGTCCACCGCGGCGATCTCCGCCAAGGCCGAAAGCCCAGAGCTGACCTCGTCAGCGGTGGTGACGGGCGCCGCCTCCTCCGCTGACGAGACCGGCGCCGGCGCCATCTCGACGGCGGCTTCCGGCACCGCTTCGACGCCGGCCTCGACTCCGGTCTCGATCCGCTGCGGTGCGGCCGCGATCAGGCCGAGCACCCCGAAGGCATAGAGCAGACGAAAGATCTCCTGATCTTCGATCGGCGAAGCCGCCACCACCTCGTCCACGCCCCATCCCTGGGCAAGCAGATGAGCCAGGTGCTGCTGCTCGGAGCTCAGGCGGAGATCCTCCAGCAGACCCTGCCGCATGTGGTCCCAGAACACTCCGGCCTCGCGCAAGGCATCGACCATGCGGCGAATCTCCTCCGTCGAGGTGAACTTCGCCACGCCGGTGACCACCAACTGAGGCACCTTCATCTTCAGCGGCGAGCCGGTTGCCGGGACTTCGTCGACGATCTGGTAGGAGCCATCCCGCCAGGTGAAGAGGTCGAGCACCTTCTTGGCGAGGTTCTGCTGCAGTAGCCGGGCGAGCTCGACGGCGGTCACTATGCCCTCTTCCTGCAACACCTCGCCGAGGCGCACGCCGCGCTCGAAGGAGACGTTCAGGGTGCGATGCAGATCCTCGGCAGAGATCTTGCCGAGCGCCATCATGAAGCGACCGAGGGTCTCGTGGATCAAGTTCGAGCGGCAATCCACCACGAAGCCGTCTTCGAAAAAGACCTCCTTCTTCAATGGTCCCCGCTGGATCGAGAGCACCGCCGTGCGCTCCTCGAGGGCCAGCGCATGGAGCACCGCTGCGAACGGAACCTCGTCGAGGCGTCCATGGGAAAGGCGGGCGATTTCTTCGGTACGGGAGCGATCCAGAAACATGACCAGCATTTTAATCGATTCGAAACATGCATCCACCTCGACCGGGTGTTCCGCCGAGCCATTTCGGCGAGCTATGCCTCTCTAGACCGCTGGACGGGAGCAAAGTCACAGCCGAGCCCTGCTCTCGGTCCGGGCTCCACCGTTCTGGCGAGCCCGGCTCCTCGCCGGAGGCGGTCCGTTCGCACGCCCGCTCGGTGGACGTAATTTAGATTGCGCGAAATAGTCTCAAAGACTGAGCCACTCCTCTTCGAAGTCCGAAGCCGAGAACCCGAGAGGAGGAGAAATCATGAGCGAGCCCGTTCACTGCGGCGACTGCGACGGCACCGGCGATTGCCCAGCCTGCAACGGACAGGGCACTCCCAACTGCGACAACTGCAAGGGCGAGGGCTGCCTCGTCTGTCGCGGCGAAGGCTGGGTCAACTGCGATCACTGCAACGCCCAGGGGGTCTGCCCGAACTGCGACGGCAAAGGGCAGGTTCCCTGAGAACCGGGCTCACAGGTAGCCGAGAGCCCCGAGCTCGTCGATCAGGCGATCGTCTGCCTCGGAGGTCGAGACCTCACCGGCCGTTCGTCGTCCCCAGGAGGTCACGGTACGCGCCGGAAAGCGGCGCCGGAAAGCCGACGAGAAGAGCTCCTGGCGAACGCTGCCGGCGAAGTCCTCGCCGGCGGGCAAGCCGAGGCCATAGAGGATGGTGCCGGCGAGATCGTGAATATCGATCCCCGCCGGCGCGGCACCGGGAGCGATGTCCGGACCGGCGGCGAGGAAAATGCCGCGGGTGTGGCGATCGTGGGTGCCGGTGATCCGGGTGATGCCCTCGACCGGTCCCTCGAAGGGCTCGCCGTCGAGCCAGAGGGTGCGGCTGGGGGCGTCGTTCGACACCCCGATCACGAAGTCGGCACCGTCTCGCCGTTCCGCTGGCCGCGCATCGCGAATCCAGAAAACCGGCACACCGTCGTCATAGGTGACCCGCTGCAGGTCGCGATCGAGCGCCGCCCGCACCTCGGCCCTTTGCCGCGGCAGCACCGCGCCGCCGGCCTCGCGACCGGCGAGGGAAAAGCGCACGGTCTTGCCCTTGCGGTGCTTCGGAGAGTTGAAGGAGTAGACCTTGGTGTGGGCGAAGTCGACCCCGGCGGCGCCGCGCTCCAGGTAGCCGAGCCGTTCGAGCACAGCGTCGAGGTCGAACAGCACCTGAGCCTTCTCCTTGGGCGAGGCCACGAAGCCGTGGTCCGAGACCACCAGGACATTGGTCGCCGGCGGCGCCGCCGCCAGCAATTCGCCGAGGGCGCGGTCGATGGCCTCGTAGGCCCGCGGCACGCGCTCGGCGCCGGCCGCCAAGGCGGCCGGGTCGACGGACTCGAAGGCTTCCGGCTCGAAGTACTTCCAGTCGCGGTGGGAGACCACGTCGGCACTGCGGAAATAGACCATCCAGAGATCGAAGGGCTGAGTCACCAGATCCTTGGCGAGCTCCGCCACCAGGCGGTCCCGGCGCTGCACCGGATCCCCGAGGTCGAAGCCACCGGGCGAGCCATCGAGGACCGCCAGGGCCGGATCCAGGCGCCCCTCGAGGCCGGGGGGAAACTCGGCGCGGTCGAGGCCGAGCAAGGAGCGGTCGCTGAGCATGACGCCGGCGACTTCCTCCACCGGCCAGGTCACCCACCAGCCGAGAACCGCCACTCGACGGCCGGTGGTCGACAGCATGTTCCAGAGGGCCGGCACTCGCCGCAGATCCGAGGAGATCGGCACGTCGCCCCGCGGCGTGGGCACGACGAAGTCGGTGATGCCGTGGTCGCGCGGCCGCCGGCCGGTGGCGATGGTGGTCCAGATCACCGGCGAGGCGGCGTAGTCGGTGTCGAGGGGACCGTGGACCCCGCGCTCGGCGAGGTCCCGAAGCACCGGCAAGCGCCCTTGGCGCCACAGCTCCTCGATCACCTTCCACTCGCCACCATCGATACCGACGACCAACATCGGCGGCGCCGGCGGTGCCTCGCGGGCACAACCCAGGAGAAGCGGCAGTGCCGCCAGCAGCGACAGAACTGCGCCGGTTCTCACTCGTCCGCCGCCGGGGGAAATACCCGGAAGGTGCGATCCCGCAGGGTCAGCGCCACCCGCGATCCGGGACCGTAACCCGGCACCGTCAGGCAGCGAACCCGCACCAGCTCGCCGCTATCGGCGAGGCGAATCTCGTCGATTAGATCGTGACCGAAGAAGCGCCGCCGCTCGACGGTCCCGGCGGCGCCCGCCTCCACCGGCCCGGCCCGCGCCGCAAGGTCTTCGGGACGAACCAACAACAGCCCGGGACCGTCCGGCGCATCGGTGCCGACCTCGCCGAAGAGGGAACGGGCCCTGCCGGCGCGCACTTCGCAGGGCAGGAGCTGACCGTCCCCGAGGAAACGAGCCACCACCGGCGAGGCGGGGTGATCGTAGACCGCCTGCGGGGCTCCGGTCTGCAAGATCCGCCCGCCTTCCATCACCACCACCAGGTCCGCCATGCTGAGGGCTTCCTCCTGGTCGTGGGTCACCAGCACGGCGGTGGCGCCGGCGGCCTGCAAAATCGATCGCACCTCTTCCCGCACTTGCGCCCGCAAGGCGGCATCGAGGTTGGCAAAGGGCTCGTCGAGGAGCACCAGCCGCGGCCCCGGGGCGAGGGCCCGGGCGAGGGCGACGCGCTGCTGCTGACCGCTCGAGAGCTCGTCCGGAAAGCGCTCGCGAAGATCCGCCATGCCGACCAGCTCGAGAACTTCCCGCGCCCGCTCCGCCGCCGCCGGACCGCGCTCGAGGCCGTAGCGCACATTGCCCTCCACCGTGAGATGGGGAAACAGCGCACCCTCCTGGAACATCATCGCGACCCGGCGCTTCTCCGGCGGCACCCAACAGCCGGCGGCGACCACCGGCTCGCCGCCGAGGTGAACCGAACCGGCGACCGGCCGCTCGAATCCGGCGATGGCGCGCAGCAGGCTGGTCTTGCCACAGCCGGAGGGGCCGAGCAGGGCGGTCACGCCATCGCGCGGGATGTCGAGATCGACGCCGCGGACCGCCACCTGGCCGTCGTAGGCCACCTCCAGACGACGTACTTCGACCCAGGGGGTCATGCCACCTCCCGGCCCTGCAAAGCCGGCCGAATGATCAAGCCATAGACCGGCACGGCCGACAGCGCCACCAGGGCGAAGGCCGGTGCCGCCGCCTGCGAGTAGATGCCTTCGGACGCCGCGCTCCACACCCGAGTGGCGAGCGTTTCAAAGCCGATCGGCCGCAGGATGAGGGTCGCCGGAAGCTCTTTCATGGCGGTCAGAAACACCAACCCACCGCCGGCCAGCACGCCCTTGCGGGCCAGCGGCACGGTGAGACCGGTGAGGGTGCGCCAGGGGCCTCGTCCGAGGCTGCGGGAAGCTTCTTCGAAACGCTGTCCGACGGCCTGCAGGGCGGCTCGACTGGCGACCAGCGCCTCCGGGAGGAAGCGAATCACGTAGGCCGCCACCAACAGCCCCAGAGTCTGATAGGCGGGGCGCAGGTAGCGAGCGACGAAGAACACCAAGGAGAGGGCGATCACGATCCCCGGGAGAGCGTAGCCGGAATGGCTGGCGCGCTCCGCGAAACGGCTCCACAGGCCGGGATAGCGCAAGGCCCAGGAAGCCAGCGGTAGCGACAGAACCATCGCCAGCAGGGCGGCCGTCAGAGAGGCCGACAGGGAGCCCAGGGCGGCCGGCCCGATGCCCGCGAGGAAGGCCGCGGCGTCGAAAGCGCGCAGCGCCCAGTGGGTGATCACGACTCCAGGAACCCCCAGGGTCACGGCCTTCAAAAGCACAACAAAAGCGAGGGCCGGCAGCCGCCAGCGGCCCAGTGGAACCACCTCCGGAAGCCGACCAACGCGGGCCGGACGAGGTCGCAAGCGGCGCAACAAAAGGGCTTCGAGGAGGATGAATCCAACCGTCAAGGTCACCAGGACGGTCGCCAGCGAAGCGGCGACGGTGCGATCGAAGAGGCCTTGATAGGCACTGTAAATGGACAGCGTGAAGGTATCGTAGCGCACGATCGAAACGGCGCCGAAGTCGGACAGGGTGTAGAGCACCACCAGCAGCGAGCCGCCGAAAAGGGCGGGCTGGAGCTGCGGCAGGATGACCCGGAAAAAGGTCTTCCAACGACCGGCGCCGAGGGTGCGCGAGGACTCCTCGAGGGCAGGGTCGAGCTGGCGGAATCCAGCCACCAGCAGCAGGTAGACGTAAGGGTAGGTGAACAGGCCGAGGGCGACGAGGGCGCCGCCATAGCCATAGATGAACTCTGGCAGACGCTCGACCCCGAGGAACGACTGCAAGTACCCCCGGGGACCCAGCGCCGCCACCAGGGCGAATGCCGAAACGTAGGACGGGAAGACCAACGGCAGGGCTCCGGCCACCGCCCACAGGCGACGGCCGGGCAGATCGGTGCGCGCCACCAGCCAGGCCAGTGGCACGGCCACCAGCAGGGCCAAAGCCACGGTGCCCACGACCAGGCCCAAGGTCGCCACCAGCAGCTCGCCGGTGCGCTCGGAAAGGACGGTTTCGAGATACGGCCCGAGCCCGCCCTGGGCCGAGCGCACGAAGAGATAGACCAGCGGCAGGGAGACCGCCAGAGCGGTCAGCACGGCCGGAGCGGCGAGCCAAAGGGGTGCCCGTCGCCGGGGAATGTCCCCGGCCGCCGGCGCCGTCGGCTCTACCGCCTCGACCGTCATCGCCCCCTATTCGAGACCGCTGTCGCGGATTTCCGTCAGGGTGGCCGGCAAGACCTCGGCGACGGCCGCGAAGTCGGCCCGCGGCGAGCTCACCTCGGCCAACGGTGGCAGATCCGTCGCCGGATCGACCGACGCCACCAACGGATACTCGAAGGTCTCCTCGGCGAAGTAGCGCTGAGCATCGTCCGAAACCAGGAAGTTCACCAGATCGACGGCTTCCGACTTGTCCGTCAGGACGCCGACACCGGCGACATTGACGAAGGACGACGTCTCGCCGTCGGGCATGAAGAAGTTCCTCGCCGGCGCCTCGGGATTCTCCGCCAGGGCGCGCCAGAGGTAGTAGTGGTTGGTCAGCCCCCAGGCCACCTCGCCGTTGATCACCGCTTCGACGATGGCGCTGTTCTTGGGATAACGCCGCGGCTCGTTGGCGGCGATGCCGGCGAGCAGCTCGGCCAGCACCGGCTCCCCTTCAACCGCGCGCACCACCGCCATGTGGGCCTGGAAGGAACCGTTGAGGGGCGCGATCCCGAAACTACCCCGGTACTTCTCATCGGCGACTTCCGAAAGGCTCTGAGGGAGGTCTTCGGGCTGAATGCTGTCGGTGTTGTAGACCACGGCCCGGGCACGTCCGGAAAGACCGACCCAGGTCCCGTCCGGAGCCTGGAAGCGCGAGGGAATCCGGCCGGTGATTGTGTCCGGCAAGGGCCGGAGCATGCCGGCATCGGCGACCGCCCCGAGGGCCGCCGCGTCCTGCGAGATGAAAACATCCGCGGGCGAGGCATCACCCTCCTCGAGCAGGGTCGCCGCCAGCTCGGCGGTCTTGCCGTAACGCACCTCGACCTCGCGACCGGTGCTCTCGCGATAGCGGTCGAGCAGCGGGCCGATGAGGTTCTCATTGCGTCCCGAGTAGACCGTCACCGGTTCTTCGACCACAGGCTCCGGCGGAGCCTCGCCGGCACAGCCGGCGAGCAGGGCAAGCATCAAAACAATCAGGGTACTCAAAGCTCTCAAGGCGAGTCCTCCAGGGGCCATCGGGCCCATCGTAACTCGGTTCTCGGAAGTCCCAGCGATCAGCCCGATCACCCGCGGCGGGTGGCGGGCCGAAAGGCCGGAGACTGGAAGACGGAAAAGAAGCCCTTCGTCGGCCGCAGGCAGCGACCTCGGAGCAACTCAACGAACGGGCGCGAGCCACGGTCGGCGATGACGGCTCGACCAGGCGACGCAAAGATCCAGCGGCAGTACCGATGCATGCGGAGCGACCTGTATATACTCGAAAATCGTGGCGGACTTCAGTGATCTCACGCCGAACCGACCGCGAGGAGATTGATCCCGGGCGGGACCAGCGGGTCACTCGCGGAGATCGAGCTCCTCAGGCACCCCCGAGGGCGGCGACGGCCGGCGCAGGATGGTGCGCTTCCTCGGCCGGCCGAGGGCTCGGGGGTTGATCTCCGGAATCGGCGCAGTCGAGGCACATTCCCGTAATCTGCAGGCTATGTTGGGAAGCGGCGAAACCGTGGGCGCGGCAGATCTCGCCTTGGAGGGCTGAGATTCCCGGGCTGACGAACTCGACGACGCGACCACAGCCGGCGCAGACCAGGTGGTCGTGACGCAACCCCTCGTGGACGTGCTCGTAGAGAAAGCGATTTCTTCCGAGGCGATGACGATGCACCAAGCCGAAATCCACCAGCAATTCGAGATTGCGGTACACCGTGGCGCGCGAGATCTTGGCGCCGCGGGCCTTCAGAGTCTTGACCAGATGCTCGGCATCGATGTGTCCATGGAGGGTGAAGATTTCGTCGAACAGCGCCAAGCGCTCCGATGTCACCCGCATGCCGCGCTGGCGCAGGCCCGACAGAAATCGCTGTCTTTCTCGTTCGTCGGCCATGATTTTCGACTCCCCTGCCTTCTTGAGATTCGATCTCAAAAGAGTGAAGCGATTCTGGACCAATTTAGTCCCTTTTGTCAACCGACCCCGCGAGTTGCTGCGTAAAAGAGGCGTGAACGAGAACAGCATGGCCGAAACCACGCCCCCAGAGCCGGAGCCGAATCCACCGGAAAGCCCGCTGGGCAGCGAGATCGCGCCCGGGATGAGGATCGTCCTGTTCACCGCCGGCTGGGCCCTGGTGATCGTGGGCATCGCCGGCCTCGTGCTACCGGGGATTCAAGGTGTCCTCACCATCGCCGCAGGGCTGGCCCTGCTCTCGGTGGTCAGTCGCACCATCCATCGCTGGATCCGCCGCGGACTGCAGCGCTGGCCGGCGATGCAGGAGCGCATGGAACGGCTGCGCCACAAGCTGTACCGCCGCTTCCGGCGGAAGGACTAATCCGACCGCGGGCTCCACTCCCAGGTGGTGCCGTCGCGCGAATCGTGGATCAACACGCCCTCGGCCTGAAGCTGATCTCGCACCTCGTCGGCACGCGCGAAGTCACGGCTGGCGCGCGCCTCCTGGCGCTCCACCAAGAGAGCGTCGACCTCGGACGATGCGAGGCTGGCGGCCGCCGGTCGCAAATTGAGATCGGCGGCGGCGGTGGTCAGCAGGCCGAGGCCCAGCACCTGCTCGTAGATCGCCACCAGGCGCAGCACATCGGCCGGCTCCAGGGCGTCGTCGGCCAGCAGCTCGCCGAGGTGGGCCAGCGCCTGCGGCGTGTTGAGGTCCCGCGACACCGACTCGTCGAGGCGCTCGACGTAGCCGCGAGCGGCTTCGCTCAGAGGCTCGATCCACTGCTCGAGCAAGTAGCTCAGCGGCCCGCCCTGGGTGAAGCGCACCTCGGCGGCGAGCTCGAGGCCGGCCACTTCGCCGGCCTCCTCCCGGATGGCGGCGACGCGCCGCAGAGTGCGGGCGAGACCGTTCTTCGCCGCCACCAGGGCCTCGAAGGAGAACTCCAGCGGCCGGCGATAGGTCGCCATCAACACGAAGTGCCGGTAGGCCAGGGGATGAATACCCCAGTCGACCAGGGTCGCCAGGCGCAGAAAGCGGCCGGTCGACTTCGACATCTTTTCGGCCTCTTCACCGAAGGTGAGGAACTCGTTGTGCATCCAGTAGTTGACCGCCGAGCAACCGCGACCGAGGAAAGCCTCGTTCTGGGCGATCTCATTGCAGTGATGCACTTGCCGGTGATCGATGCCACCGGTGTGGATGTCGAAGTGGTGACCGAGGTACTTGATGCTCATCACCGAGCACTCGAGATGCCAGCCAGGCGCCCCGACACCCCACGGGCTGTGCCACTCCATCAGCCGCTTCGAGTCCTCCGGCGACCGTCGCCACACCACGAAGTCGGAGGCCTGGCGTTTGCCTTCCTTGGTCTCGACCCGGGCCCCTTCCTGCTGCCCCTCGAGGTCGAGTTGGGCGAGAGCACCGTAGTCGCTCACCCGGGAGGTGTCGAGATAGAGACCGTCCTCGAGCTGGTAACCGAAGCCGTTGTCCTCGATGCGGCGGGCGAAGGCGATCATCTCCTGGATGTGATCCGTCGCCTTGCACCACACCGAGGGCGCGAGGATGTTGAGGGCTACGAGATCCTTCTCGAACGCCCCGGTGTAGAACTCCGCCAGCTCCCAGACGGTCTTGCCGCGGCGCTCCGCCGCCAGCTCCATCTTGTCGTCGCCCTCGTCGGCGTCGGACGTCAGGTGGCCGACGTCGGTGATGTTCATCACGTGGTTGACGTCGTAGCCCTTCCACTGCAGCACCCGGCGCAGCGTATCGGTGAAGAGATAGGCCCGCAGGTTACCGATGTGGGCGTAGTTGTAGACCGTCAGGCCGCAGGTGTACAGCCCCACCCGCCCCGGTACCACCGGATTGAACTCCTGGAGCTCGCGTCCGAGACTGTTGAAGAGCTGGAGTGGACGATCGAGCACGGCGACGGTCTCCGGGCAGCGCTCAGCGCTTGGCGAGGGCCACGTAGGGGCGTTCCGTCTCGCCGGTATAGATCTGCCGCGGTCGGTTGATCTTGTAGGGCGCCGACCGCATCTCGCGCCAGTGGGCAATCCACCCCGGCAGACGGCCGAGGGCGAACATCACCGTGAACATGTTCGTCGGAATACCCATCGCCCGGTAGATGATGCCGCTGTAGAAGTCGACATTGGGGTAGAGCTTCTTCTCGACGAAGTAGGGGTCGTGGAGCGCCACCTCCTCGAGGTTCTTGGCGATCTCGAGCAACGGATCGACCACACCGAGCTCACCGAGCACCTTGGCGGCGGTGGCCTTGAGGATGCGTGCCCGGGGATCGAAATTCTTGTACACCCGATGGCCGAAGCCCATCAGGCGGAACTCGTCCCGCTTGTCCTTGGCCCGATCGACGTACTTGCGGTAGTTGCTGCCATCGCGCTGGATCTGCTCCAGCATCTCGATCACCTTCTGGTTGGCGCCCCCGTGGCGCGGCCCCCAGAGGGCGCTCACTCCGGCGGCGATCGAAGCGAACAGATTGGCTTCGCTGCTACCCACCATGCGCACCGTCGAGGTGCTGCAGTTCTGCTCGTGATCGGCATGCAGAATCAGCAGCAGGTTGAGGGCCTCACGCAACACCTCCGGCACCACATAGGGCTCCGCCGGCACGCCGAACATCATGTACAAGAAGTTCGAGCAGTAATCGAGGTGATTCTGCGGATACATGAAGGGATGGCCGATGGTCTTCTTGTAGGAGAAGGCGGCGATGGTGTGGGCCTTGGCGAGCAGGCGCACGATATTGGTGTCGTCGCTCTCGTCCTCGCCCTCCGGGTAGTAGGCCGACAGGGAGGCCACCATCGAGGACAGGATCGCCATCGGATGGGCCGTCGGCGGATAGCCCTCGAAGAACTTCTTCATGTCCTCGTGCAGCAAGCTGTGGTACGTCAGCTTGTGGCGGAAGGCGTCGTACTCCTCCTGGTTCGGCAGCTCACCGTAGATCAGCAGATAGCTGACCTCGAGGAAATCGGCCTTCTCGGCGATCTGCTCGATCGGATAGCCGCGGTAGCGCAGGATGCCCTTCTCACCGTCGATGAAGGTGATGGCGCTCTCGCAGGAACCGGTATTGCCGTATCCGGGATCGAGGGTGATCACCCCACCGGTGGAAGAGCGCAGCTTGGCGATGTCGACCGCCACTTCCCCTTCCGAACCCGAGGTGACGGGCAAGTCGAACTGCCGATCGTCCAAAGTCAGTTTGGCTGTACTCATAACAACTCCGAAAATCAAACTGCGCTGCGGTGAGCGAAGTCAAGAAAGCAGGTGAAGGAGCAAACTCCTCGGGCAAGGCTTCGGAACGCGATTGTATCGGGTCTTCCAGGAACCGCGCAAGGACCTTTCGCCGCACAGCGGCAAACCACCAAGGGCCACGAAAGACCGACGATTTCGGAGCCTCGATCAGGCCCCGGCGGGACCTATACGCCGCGCTGGTCCGCTCCCCAGAGAAGCTTGTGGAGCTGCAGCGCGAGACGCACCGGCAGGCGGTCCCGCAAGATCCACTCGGCGAGGGCGGGGGCGTCGAGCTCGCCGTGCACCGGAGACAGGTGAACCGCCCCGATCTCGGCCAGGCGGCCGCGGCCCTCGAGACGACGCAGCAGATCCCGCGCCCAGAGGTAGTCGGCTTCGTCGCAGATCACCATCTTGATCTCGTCGCGCGCCGTCAGAAGATCGAGGTTGGGCCAGTGGTTATTCTCGGCCTCACCGCTGCCCGGGCACTTGACGTCGACGATCCGTCGCACCCGCGGGTCGACATCGCTGATGTCGACGCCGCCGCCGGTCTCGAGCAGCACTTCGTAGCCGCGATCGCAGAGGGCCGTCATCAGGGGACGGGCGCCGCGCTGCAGGAGGGGCTCGCCGCCGGTGACCTCGACCAGCGGGCAGCCATAGCCTTCGACCTCCTTCAGCACGTCGTCGAGGGAGCGCCAATCCCCTTCGTAGAAGGCGTACTCCGTGTCGCACCAGCGGCAGCGCATCTGACAACCGGTCAAGCGCACCAGGACGCAAGGCCGACCGATGGCCGTCGACTCACCCTGCAGCGAGTAGAAGATCTCGTGAATCCGCAGCCGCTGCGTCGCTGGCAACCGCCTCACTTCGGAGACCGGCCGCTGGGCCGAGGTGGTGGTCATGGCTCGTAGATGGCGCAGGAGGTGTCGTTCTCCCACACCTCCACCCGCGGAATGGTCACCCGATCGTCGCTCAGCCGCCGAGCCACCTCGCCGTGAACAAAGGACGCCAGGCTCTCCGCGGTGGTGCTGCGTTGGTCGAAGGGTGGGATGTCGTTGATCACCCGGTGATCGAAGGGATCGAGCACCTGCGCCATGACCGCCTTGAGGTTGGCGAAATCGACCACCATGCCGAGCTCGTCGAGGCTCTCGGCGGCGGCGAAGACCCGCACCCGGTAGTTGTGACCGTGGAGGTTTTCACAGCCGCCCTGGTGCCCCACGATGAAGTGCGCCGCCGCGAAGGTGAAGTCTTTGAAAACGGTATACATGTGCTCTCGACCGCGTCGCCTCGCCCCGACGATTCTCGTCCCTTTCCGGAATCTTCCGCCGGCACTGCGTGTTCTCTTCCTCGACGCGGGCCGTCGGGAGCTCAACGACCCGCCCAACCGGAGCCTCCCCGGCTCCAGCCCACAAAAAAAGCTCCCTCTCCTCCCCCGCGCCGATCCCCTCTTCGCCGCGGGGCTTTTTCCATTGGGGGGCTAGTTCTTCCAGGGGGGCTAGGCGCCCCCCTCAGGCGCACGCACATGTCGTGCGCCTTCACCCCCGTCCTCGGCGCCCAAGGCGCCGCCTCGGGCTGCGCCCTCGGATGCCGCCTGCTCCACTAGCAGACGGCAGCGTTTCTCTCCAACAGCTTCAGAGGGGGCTAGGCGCCCACCTCAGGCCTGCGCGGCCCGGCGACGCACATGTCGTGCGCCTTTACCCTCGTCCTCGGCGCCCACACGGCGCCGCCTCGGGCAGTCACTCCTTGCCCTACCCCCTGAGCTGACGCAGGACGTAATGCAGGATGCCGCCGTGCTGGTAGTACAACACCTCCTGCGGTGTGTCGAGGCGCACTTTGGCTTCGAACTCGACGGTTTCGCCGTTGTCGCGGCGGGCGGTGACCTGGACCCGGCGACCGTTGGCGAAGCTGGCGGCGACACCGGCGGCGAGGCCATCGATGTCGTAGACCTCGTGGCCGTTGAGGCCCAGGGCTTCGGCATCCTGGCCATCGACGAACTCGAGAGGGGCGATGCCCATGCCGACCAGGTTGCTGCGGTGGATGCGCTCGTAGCTGGCGGCGATGACGGCGCGCACGCCGAGGAGCCGAGGCCCTTTGGCGGCCCAGTCGCGGGAGGAGCCGGTGCCGTACTCTCGACCGGCGAGCACGATAGAAGCGACGCCGGCGTCTTGATACTTCATCGAGGCATCGAAGATGGTCATCGGTTCGCCGTCCGGCAGGTGGAGGGTCCAGCCGCCCTCGATCTCCGGCACCAGCTTGTTGCGCAGACGGATGTTGGCGAAGGTGCCGCGCATCATCACTTCGTGGTTGCCGCGGCGGGAGCCGTAGGAGTTGAAGTCCTTGGGCGTCACGCCGCGCTCGACCAGGTATTTGCCCGCCGGGCTGTCGGCCTTGATGGCGCCGGCCGGCGAGATGTGATCGGTGGTGATGCTGTCGCCGAGGAGTGCCAACACGCGAGCATCGTGGATGTCCTCGACCATCGGCGGCTCGACTCCCATGCCGGCAAAAAACGGCGGCAGCTTGACGTAGGTGGAGTCGTCGTCCCAGGCGTAGGTCTCACCCTCCGGCACCGGCAGCGCCCGCCAGCGTTCGTCCCCGGCGAAGACACTGCTGTACTCGCTCTCGAACATTTCCGCCCGCAAGGCCCTGCCGACGGTGGTGCGAATCTCCTCCTGGCTCGGCCAGAGCTCTTTGAGATAGACATCGTTACCGTCGCGATCGGTCCCGAGGGGCTCGTTGTAGAGATCGATGTCGATGCGGCCGGCCAGAGCGTAGGCCACCACCAGGGGCGGCGAGGCCAAGTAGTTGGCGCGCACGTCGGGACTGATGCGACCTTCGAAGTTGCGGTTGCCCGACAGCACCGAGGCACAGACCAATCCACCGGCGTGGATGCCGGCCGAGATCTCCCCGTCGAGGGGACCACTGTTGCCGATGCAGGTGGTGCAGCCATAGCCCACCGTGTGGAACTTCAAGGCTTCGAGAAAGGGCGTGAGGCCGGCTTCGGCGAGATAGCGGGTCACCACCTTGGACCCCGGCGCCAAGCTGGTCTTGACCCACGGCTTGACCTCGAGTCCCCGTTCGACGGCATTCTTCGCCACCAATCCGGCGGCCACCATCACCGAAGGGTTCGAGGTGTTGGTGCAGCTCGTGATCGCGGCGATCACGATCGATCCGTGATCGAGCACGATCTCTTCTTCGCCGCGGGTGACGAAGACCGAGCCGTCGTCCGACACCACCGGTTCGGCGACGGCCGTCCCGCCGCCGCCAGCGGCCGCCGCGACGCGGCCACCGCCGCCCTTGGCAACTCCCCGCAGATTGCCGAGGCCATCCTCGAAGGACTTCTTGACGGCCCCGAGGTAGATGCGGTCCTGCGGCCGCTTGGGGCCCGCCAGGGATGGCTCGACGGTGCTCAGATCGAGGCCCAGCGTGTCGCTGTACTCGGCATCCGGGGTGGCGGCCGTGTGGAACATGCCCTGTTCCTTGTAGTAGGTCTCGACCAGACGGACCTGGCTCTCGGAGCGGCCGGTGAAACGTAGGTACTCGATGGCGACGTCGTCCACCGGGAACAGGCCGCAGGTGGCACCGTACTCGGGGGCCATATTGCTGATGGTGGCGCGGTCCGCCAGCGCCAGCTGAGTAAGGCCAGGACCGAAGAATTCGACGAACTTGCCCACCACCCCCTTGGCGCGCAGCTTCTCGGTGACCATCAGCACCAGATCGGTGGCCGTTGCACCTTCCGGCAGGCGACCCTCGAGGCGGAAGCCGACGACCTGCGGAATCAGCATCGAGATCGGCTGGCCGAGCATCGCCGCCTCCGCTTCGATGCCGCCGACGCCCCAGCCGAGAACGCCGATACCGTTGATCATGGTGGTGTGGGAATCGGTGCCGACGAGGGTGTCCGGGAAAGCGAAGGGAAGCCTCCCGGAAGCAGCGTCCCGCGGCGACACCATCACGCCCCGGGCCAGGTACTCGAGGTTGACCTGGTGCACGATGCCGGTCTCCGGCGGCACCACCTTGAAGTTGTCGAAGGCCTGCTGCCCCCAGCGCAGGAAGGCGTAGCGCTCGCGGTTGCGCTCGAACTCTTTCTCGGAGTTGATCAGCAGCGCCGCCGCCTTGCCGTACTCGTCGACCTGCACCGAGTGATCGATCACCAGCTCGACCGGCTGCATCGGATTGATCTTCGTCGGACTGCCGCCGAGCTCGTTCATGGCATCGCGCATCGCCGCCAAGTCGACTACCGCCGGCACGCCGGTGAAGTCCTGCAGCAGCACCCGCGACGGCATGAAGGCGATCTCCTGAGACGGCACCGCCTGCGGCTGCCAGTCGATCAGCGCCTCGATATCGTCGATCGTCACCACCAGGCCGTCTTCGCGGCGCAGCAAGTTCTCGAGGAGGATCTTGAGGGCATAGGGGAGGCGCGCGATCGACCGCCCGCGATCCTCCAGTGCCGGCAGCCGGGCGATGGCGAAGCTCTCACCGTCGACCGTGAAGGATCCGTGGGTTCCGAAGGTATCGGCCATAGCTCGCTTTCTCCTGCAAGAAATTCAATGCCGGCGACAGACGGCGCTGCCCGGTCCCGCCGAACGGGACGACCAAACAGACTCGCGGGTCCAGGGCTCACCGGCGGATAAACAGCGTAGCGAAATCGGAGAAACCCCGCCGTGGCTCCGGCCCCCGGGATGGTGCGGGGGACAGAACTGCGAGGCGGGCTGGTCGGGCCAGGGTAAGCGCGACAAGCAATCCGACTCCAGTCTCCATTGTAGAACAAGCCGCGACGCGGCGGAAAAGGCAGATCGGACCGGCCACCGGGTTAGAATCGCACCAATGTCGCAAGACCGCTTCGAGCTCACGCCTCCGGTTCTCCTGATCGCGATGCCGCAGGTGCGGGATCCGGACTTTCTGCGCTCCGTGGTGCTGCTCATCGAGCACACCGAGGAAGGCAGCTTCGGCTTGGTGTTGAATCGCGTCGCGCCGCTCCAAGTGCGCGAGATCCTCAAGGGCCTGGAGCTCGCCTGGCAGGGCGACTCGGCGAGTCTCGCCCATTTCGGTGGTCCGGTGCAGCAGCAGCTCGGGACCGTCCTCTACGGCGGTCAGCCGCTCGGCCCCCCAGAAGCCAGCCGCGAGCTGGCGGCGGGTCTCTCCCTGACCCAACACCTCGAAGTGCTCGACCTCCTCGCCAAGACACCGCCGAGCGATCTGCGGTTGTTCCTCGGCTACGCCGGCTGGGACGATGGACAATTGATCTCGGAGATTCAGCGCAACGACTGGCTGACCACACCGCTGCCGCCGGATTTCGTTTTCAGCGACGAGCCCGAAACCATGTGGGAGGAGGCGGTGCGCGCCGCCGGGGTCGATCCGGCTCGACTCGCTTGGTCCCAGCCGGCCGACGGTGACACCGCCAATTGAGCCGGCCCCCGCATGAGGACCGCCGGCAGCCCGCCGGGCCGCAGCGAGCGATGACGAAGAAAAAGAAAAAAAGGCAGCGTGCCGGCAAGAAGGGCAAGCTGCGCCATGAACACTCCGCGGGAGGCCTGGTGGTTCGCGAGCAGGAGATCCTCCTCATCTCGCTGCAAGACGGCCGCCGTTGGCAGCTCCCCAAGGGTCATATCGAGAAGGGCGAGACGCTCGAGCAGACGGCCCTCCGGGAAGTGCTCGAAGAGACCGGCATCGAGGGGCGCGTGATCGCTCCGCTGCCCCATATCGAGTACCGTTTCCCTCACCGACGCCGCGAAGTCCTCAAGCGGGTCGACTACTTCCTGCTCGAGTTCATCGGCGGCTCGACCGCCAACTTCGATCCCGAGGAGGTCTCCGGCGCCGCCTGGTTTCCGTGGCAAGAGGGCATCGAGCGGCTGACCTTCGACAACGAGCGCAGCGTCGCCTGCGCCGGCATCGACCGCTGGCGCGAGCATCTCGCCGAGGCCGCTTCGTGACCCGCATCGTCCTCCAAATCGCCCTCAACGGCCTCGCCCTCTATCTGATCGCCCATCTGGTGCCCGGCATCGGCCACCAGGGCGACCTGCCGACGCTGCTCTTCGCCGGCCTCGCCATCGGTCTGCTCAACTGTCTGGTCAAGCCCTTCCTGACGCTCTTCTCGCTGCCGCTGCTGATCGTCACGCTGGGCCTTTTCTATCTCGTGATCAACGGTCTTCTGCTGCGCCTTGCCGCCTGGCTGGTTCCAGGCTTCGAGGTCGCCGGTTGGCTGCCGGCGATCCTCGGCGGTGCGGTGCTGGCGGTGGTGAATGCGCTGATCCGCGGCTGGAGCCGAAAGAAGAGCGGCGCTGGAGGTCCTTCGTGAGCAAAACCGCCATCGTCACCGGTGCCAGCTCGGGCATCGGAGCCGCGACCGCTGGAGCGCTCCGCCGAGCCGGCTTCGAGGTCGTCCTCGGCGCCCGCCGCCAGCAGCCCCTGGAAGACACCGCCAGCGCCATCGGAGCGCGCTGCCACCCCCTCGACGTCACCGACGCGGCGAGCGTTGCCGCCTTCTGCGCCCACCTCGAGGAGGTTCACCTGCTGGTCAACAACGCCGGCGGCGCCTGGGGTCTCGACGCCGTCGAATCGGCCTCCGACGAGCGTTGGGAGTGGATGTACCGCACCAACGTCCTCGGCACCCTCGCCATGACCCGCCAGCTGCTTCCCAAGCTGGTGGCCTCGGGCGACGGTCAGATCGTCAATGTCGGCTCGACGGCGGGCTTCGAGGTCTACCCCGGTGGCGCCGGCTACACCGCCGCCAAGCACGCCCTGCGCGCTCTCACCGGCACGCTGCGGCTCGAGCTCCTCGGCCAGCCGGTGCGGGTGACGGCGGTCAATCCTGGGCTGGTGGAGACCGAGTTTTCGCTGGTGCGCTTCGATGGCGACGCCGAACGCGCCGCCGCCGTTTACGCCGGCATGAATCCGCTGACCGCCGAGGACGTCGCCGAGTGCATCGCCTGGGCCGCCACCCGGCCGAGCCACGTCAACATCGACGAGATCGTCGTCCGCCCACGCGATCAGGCGACGTCGACGCAGGTCCACCGGGAACCTCCGCCGACACCATGAAGCGAGCCTCTGGATACCTGTTGCTGAGCACCGGCCTCGCCGTCGGCCTCACCGCCTGCGACCTGCTGCCGAAGCGCTCCCTCGGCGAGCAGGTGTGGCGCAAGCGCTGCGCCGAGTGCCACGGTCTCGACGGCGCCGGCAACACGCCGCGCTATATGGGCCAGCCCTACGCCGACCTGCTCGACGACTCGTGGAATTACGGCAGCGACGAAGTCGCCATCGAATCCGCCATTCGCGACGGCATCCTCGGCAAGATGCCGCCGTCGCCGGAGCTCAGCCGGGACGAGGTGCGGGCGGTGATGGAGTACCTCAAGGAGCTGCGCCGCAACCGGTGAAGCCCGCCGCCACGGCCCTGCTCCTGCTCTCGGCCGGGTCCTTTCTCGCCCTCGCTTGCGGGCCCGAGGACCGCAGCCCGCCGGCTCTCTACGGCTATTACTGCGCCCAATGTCACGGCGACCAGGGGCAGGGCAATCCTCGCCTCGACCGCCCCAACCTCGACCTGCGGGAATCGACCCTGCTGAGCGGTGATCGCCAGGATGCCCATCGCCGAATCGCCGAGGGCTACAAGACCATGCCGTCTTTCCGTAACCGGTTGTCGCCGGCGGAGATCGAAGCCCTCATCGACTTCACCCGGCGATTCCGACAGGATGAGCCCGCGATCGGCGACGCGCCGACGGAACCAAACCTCTGAGTTTCAGGACTTCACGCCCGTGATCTCGACCTCGAACCCGGCACCTTCCCGCCGCCCTCGATTCAACCGACCGCGAAAGGCCCCGACATGGACCCCCGACACCTGAAACAGGCGATCATTCGCCTCCAGGCCCTCGACGACCGGCTGACCCACAAGATTCGTCCGAGCTCGCGCACCACCATGACGCGCCCGTCGACGGAACGGCTGGAGGAAGAGCTGCGCCACCTGGCGCAGTACAGTGTCGAGCTGAAGGAGATCGTTCAGCTGATGCTCGCCGGCATCACGAACCAACCCCCGGCCGATTCGCCCGGCGGGTGATTCGGACGAGCTCCGGCAAGCGCGCCAGATCGCCGAGATCGCCACCTTCGCCTCGCCGCCGCAGGAGGAGTGCCTCCATGCCGGCGGCGAGCGCCCCCTCGAGGTCGTGGCGCGCCGAATCCCCGACGTGCAGGCCTTCGGCCGGAGCGACGGCGAGATCGGCGAGGGCGCGAGTGAAGATCTCCGGACTGGGCTTCTCCAATCCCACCGCCTGGGAGTAGACGATCGCCTCGAAGAAGCGCCCCAGGCCGAGATCCGCCAGCAGCCCCGGAAGGCGCTCATCCCAGTTGCTGACCACCGCCATCGGCACCTCGAGACGACTCAGGGCTTCGAGAGTCGGCACCACTTCGGGATAGATCTCCCAGGCCGCGGCGCGACCGAACTCGTGAAAGAGCTCGGCCGCAGCGAAGGGAATCGGCGTCCGGTGATCGAGGTGCTCCCCGACCCGCGCCACGTAGCGACGCCACCAGCCACCAGCGCCGCCGGGATGGTCCGCGAAGCGATCGCGGCGCGGATCGGCCAGGCACTCGAGCTCCTGCCAGACCTGCACTAGCACCTCTTCGAGAGCGTCCCGGGAAGGGACCTCGACGCCGTGGCGTGCGAGCACGCTGCCATAGATCTCGGCCCGCCGAGGGCTGTGGATCAGCGTGCCGGTGACATCGAAAGTGATCCCGCGCGGTACCGGTCCGCTCTGCTCGAAGGCGCTCACGGGCCCTATGCTAGCCTGCCTGCATGGCGAAATCCTCCCGCCGAGCGGTCCTCGCACTGCTGCTGATTTCTCTCTGGATGGTGCTGCTCTTCACCGGCCATCCGCTCGCCGGCGCGGTCCACCTGCTGCTCTTCGCGGCCCTCGCCATCGCCCCGTGGTGGCGACACGTCCTGCCCTTGGCGCCGCTCGATCCCGAGGATCAGGAATCGTCGCGTTTGCGGTAGAGGTTGCCCAGGCGCTCGACGGCGCGCAGGGTCGAATAGGCCAGGGCGCCGCAGGCGACAGCGACCAGAAAGGCATGGGGGTAGAAAAAGCCGCGCCAGAAAAGCGCCAGGCTGAAGACCGCCATCGCCACCACCACGGCGATGGTTACCTTGACGACCATACTCATGGGGTCCTCCTCGCTTCCACCGGACTGACCAGGGTGCCGACCTGGGAAACCTCGACTTCCAGCTCGTCGCCATCGGCAAGCGGCCCGACGCCCGACGGCGTTCCCGTCAGCACCACATCGCCCGCCTCCAGGGTCATGGCTTGGGAGGCGAAGGAGAGCAGCTCGGCCAGGCTCCAGACAAGCATATCGATCCGCCCCCGCTGACGCTCCTCGCCGTTGATCCGGGTCACCACCTCGAGCGCCTCGAAGTCCGGGCGGACCCGAATCGCCGGCCCCAGGGGACAGAAGCTGTCGAAGGACTTGGCGCGCGCGAAGGTGGCATCGCGGCGCTGCAGATCACGGGCCGTGACGTCGCAGGCGCAGGTCACTCCGAGCACCGCGTCGAGCGCCTCCTCCGCCGTCGCCCGCTGCAGGCGGCGGCGCATCACCAGAGCGATCTCGCCCTCGAAGTCGACCCTCTCGCTCTGCGCAGGCAGCACGATCGGGGCCCGCGGACCGATCACCGCGGAAGGCGCCTTGAGGAAGATCAAGGGCTCCGTCGGCACCTCGTTGCCGAGCTCCTCGGCGTGGCGCCGGTAGGTGCGGCCGAAGCCGACGATCTTGCCCGGCAGCACCGGCGACAGCGGCAGGACATCTCGCCGATCGACCCGCCGTCCGAGCTCCCAGCCACCGGGCAGGGTCTCGTAGGGATCGGAAAACAGCATTCGCAGGTCGTCGACGGATTCACCGGCAGCGAAGAAGCCCTCGGGCGCGAGACGAAAGAGGAGCATCAAGAGGGTCGCCGGGCGGGAACGTGGTGTAACGAGCGCGGCTCAGAAACGGAAACGCCCCGCCGATCGGTGAGATGGCGGGGCGGTCGAGAACCCGCAGGGTTCTGCATCATCGGAGGCCGGAGGAGCTAGGGGTTGATGACCTCGCCGGGCGGAGAGGGCGCCGCCGGAGGCGCCGCAACGGGCGGCTGCGGCACGCCGATATAGCCGATGCTCGCTCCCGGCGCGGTGGTGATGCCGGTCGCCGGAATGCCGCCCTGGCCGGCCTGCGACGGCGACACGAACTGCGGTACCGAGTAGTCCTGCTCCTGGCCGCCGAGGAGCTGCTGCAAACGCTCGACCGCCGAGTACTGGCTCTCGTCCTCCTCCAAGGGGGCATCGTTGGCGGCCCAACCGAGCACCACCGTGGTGGTGTCGATCACGCGCCCGAAGCCGCGCGCCTCGGTCTCGGCGACGACGGACTTGATGTCGGCCTTCGGAAAGCCGACCCAGTTGCCCTGGTCCGTCAACAGCAGCACCTCTTCGCTGCTCCAGCTCGACTCCTGAGGCCGATACTTGGAGAA
Source organism: Acidobacteriota bacterium (assembly GCA_039028635.1). Lineage (NCBI taxonomy): Bacteria > Pseudomonadati > Acidobacteriota > Acidobacteriota bacterium. The sequence continues at coordinate 25,732 of JBCCHV010000044.1, read as the reverse complement.
CATCACCTCACCGTTGTGCAGCTCGATGGTAAAGGTCTCCGCCGCGGCCGGCAGAGCGAACAATCCAGCCACCAGCGCCAGCAAGGCAAGGGCCAGAAGAATGCGTCGGGTGATCGAAGGGCCTTGAGCCATGACTACTCCTCCGGGAGCGGTTGCGTCGCACGAAACCTAATCGTTCGAGGAGCTTAGCACGGCCTGCAGAGCCGACGCCGGAAACCGGCCGCCAGCGGTCCGGCGAAAGGCCTGTGCAGGGAGGCGTGCAGCACATAGAATTGTGGCTATCCACCGCCGCCCGGCGGTCGAGGGAACCGAACGGCGCAGCGAGCTCGCCTCGGTGTGCCGGCGAAGATTCCTTCCCGGATCATTCTCAAATCTACAGCACGATCGAAGGCAAGATCATGGAGGCCTGATGACCACGCACAGTGGAGCAGGACTGCCGGATACGATCGTCCGGCAGCTCGGCCGGTTCGTTGCAAATAGCGACCACAGAACCATGTCCCCGGAGGCTCGGGACGAGCTCAAGAAGCGCATTCTCGACACCCTCGGAGTCGCCATCGGCGCTCTTGAAGGCGAACCCATTCGGATGATTCGCCAACACCAAGAGGACTTCGGCGGCAACCCCCACTGCACCTTGATCGGCGGCGGCAAGACGGCGCCCGATCGAGCGGCTTTCTACAACGGCGCCCTCAGCCGTTACCTCGACTTCATGGACAGCTATCTCGCCAAGGGCGAGACCTGCCATCAATCGGACAACTTCGGCGCGGTGATGGCGGCGGCCGAGTACGCCGACGCCTCGGGCCACGACTTCCTGACCGCCATGGCTGCCGCGTACCAGGTGCAGGGACGCCTCTGCGACGAAGCTCCGGTGCGTGCCAAGGGCTTCGACCACACGGTGCAAGGGGCTTACGCCTCGGCCGCCGGCGTCGCCCGCGCCCTCGGCCTCGACGGCGAGAAAACGGCCAACGCGATCGCCATTTCGGGCACCTGCAACAACGCCCTGCGCTGTACCCGCACCGGCGCCCTCTCCCACTGGAAGGGCCTGGCCTACCCCAACACCGCCTTCGTCGGCACCCACGCCGCCTTCCTCGCCTACCGCGGCATCACCGGGCCGGAAGAGGTCTTCGAAGGCAACAAGGGCTTCCAGGAGTCGATCGCCGGCGAGTTCTTCATCGACTGGGCGCAGGAAGACCTCGAGAACGTCAAGAAGTCGATCATCAAGAAGTACAACGCCGAGATCCACTCCCAATCGTCGATCGAAGGCGCCCTCGAGCTGCAGGCCGAGCACGGCTTCACCTGGGATCAGATCGAGCACATCGGGATCGACATCTTCGACGTCGCGTTCCACATCATCGGTGGCGGCGAAGAGGGCGACAAGACGATCATCCGCACCAAGGAAGAGGCCGATCACTCGCTGCAGTACATGGTCGGCGTGGCGCTGATCGACGGCAACGTGCTGCCGGCCCAGTACGAAGGCGATCGGGTGACGCGGGACGATGTCCAGTCGCTGCTGCAGCGCTTCACGGTGCGTCCGAAGCAGGCCTACACGGACCGCTTCCCGGAAGAGGTCTGCACCGACGTCGCGATCACCCTCGAGGACGGCACCGTCCACAGCATCACCAAGACCGACTACGAGGGCTTCAACACCCGGCCGATGAGCTGGCCGACGGTAATCGCCAAATTCACCGACCTCGCCACCCCCTTCACTTCCGAGCGCACCCGCCACGCGATCGTCGAGGCGGTGCAACATATCGAGGAGATGCCGGCGCGGGACTTCGCCGCCATCCTCGGCAACTTGAACGCCTAGGAGACCACCATGGCTGACAAGCAACCCTCCGAGATCTGGGCCAACCGGTCCTTCCCCTATATCCCGATGAACGAGCGCGACCACAAGCCGCGCGACAAATCGATCACCGAGATCCGCGGTCCCTACTACGCCATGACCACCCCCACCTATACCCGCGAGCTGCTCGAGGGCATGGGGGAGCACGTCGATGGCTACAAGTACGCCGGCGGCTCCTTCAGCCTGATGCCGGCCGACTACGTGCGCAAGATCAACCGCATCTGCCACGACCACGGCGTCTACGTCTCGACCGGCGGCTGGATCGAGAACGTGCTGGCCCGCGCTCCCTCCCAGATCGATGCCTACATCGACGAGTGCAAGCGTCTCGAGTTCGACATGATCGAGCTCTCGACGGGCTTCATCCAGCTACCGACGCCGGATCTGATCCGCTTGATCGAGAAGGTCAAGAAAGCCGGTCTCAAGCCCAAGCCCGAGATCGGTATCCAGTTCGGCGCCGGCGGTGACACCAGCCAGGCCGAGCTCGAAGCCGAAGGCACCCGTGATCCGCAGATCCTGATCGACACCGCCAACGACTGCCTTAACGCCGGCGCCTCGATCATCATGATCGAGAGCGAGGGCATCACCGAGAACGCCGACCCATGGCGCACCGATGTCGCTGCCAAGATCATGAAGCAGGTCGGCATGGAGAACGTCATGTTCGAGGCCGCCGATCCGGAGGTCTTCTCTTGGTACATCAAGAACTACGGCATCGACGTCAACCTGTTCGTCGACCATAGCCAGATCGTGCAGCTCGAGTGTCTGCGGCGCGGCATCTGGGGCACCAAGAGCACCTTCGGACGCATCACCACCCACCGCTGATCAGGCCGGCAGCCGCCGGCCCCAACGGAAAAACCCCCAGCTCGGCAAAGCCGGGCTGGGGGCACTCTCTGCAACTCCGGTCGGGCTAGTGCGACAGGCGCACCGCGTCGCCGCCGCCGGAGAGCGACTCCGGGAAGAACAGGCGACCGTCCTCGAAGGACGCACCGCGCAAGGTGAGGGCGAGGGTTTCGCCGAGGTCCTGCACCGGATAGACCTCGATCTGCTGCCGAACGTCTTCCGGCAGATCCTCGAGATCCGGCTCGTTGGCGGCCGGTAGCAAGATCTTGCTGATCCCGGCGCGCACCGCGCCGAGCACCTTCTCCTTGACCCCGCCAATCGGCAGAACCCGACCGGACAGGGTGATCTCACCGGTCATCGCGACGTCGTGGCGCGCCGGCCGTCCCGAAAGGCGGGAAACCAGCGCCGTCGCCATGGTGACGCCGGCGGAGGGACCGTCCTTGGGGATGGCGCCGGCCGGCACATGCAGATGGACATCGGCCTTGAAGGCTTCCTCGTCGATGCCGAGGGCGGCGGCGTGGGAGCGCGCGAAGGACCAGGCGGCACGCGCCGATTCCTTCATCACGTCGCCGAGCTGGCCGGTCAGCACCAGCTCCCCCTTGCCCGCCATGGTGGCCGCTTCAACGAACATGATGTCGCCGCCGACGGGGGTGTAGTACATGCCCGTCGAGATCCCCACCTGGTCTTCCCGGGCCGCCCGCTCGGGATGCACCTTGGGTCGTCCCAGCAGCTCGCCGATGTCGTCCTTTTCGAGCACCACCAGGCCCTCCGCCTCGCGCGCCGCGAAGCGCCGCGCCACCTTGCGGCCGAGACGACCGAGCTCGCGCTCGAGCTGGCGAACGCCGGCCTCCCGGGTGTAGCCCGAGATCAGCGTCGAGACGGCCTCGTCCCGCACCTCGAGCTGCTCACCGGTCAGGGCGTTCTGCTCGAGCTGCCGGGGCAGCAGGTAGCGGCGCGCGATTTCCAGCTTCTCGGCCTCCGTGTAGCCGGAGAAGTCGACCACCTCCATGCGGTCGAGGAGCGGCGCCGGAATGTTTTCGATGAAGTTGGCGGTACCGATGAAGAGCACCTCCGAGAGATCGAAGGGCACCCCCAAGTAGTGGTCCGTGAAGGTGTCGTTCTGGGCCGGATCGAGCACCTCGAGAAGAGCGCTCGCGGGATTGCCCTGGAAGGAGGCTCCCAGCTTGTCGACCTCGTCGAGAAGGAACACCGGGTTGCGCGTGCCGGCCTGCTTCATGCCCTGCAGGATGCGGCCCGGCATTGCACCGACATAGGTCCGGCGGTGGCCGCGAATGTCGGCCTCGTCGCGCACTCCGCCGAGGGCGACGCGCACGTACTCGCGCCCCATGGCGCGGGCGATGGATTTGGCGATGGAAGTCTTGCCGACTCCCGGCGGGCCGACGAACAGCAGGATCGGACTGCGCCCTTCGACGGTGGGAGCCGACGACTGGCCCTCGGCCTCCTGCTCGGCCGGCGCCTCGTCGGCCGGCGCCTCGACTTCGCCGGCGCGGCGCTGGCGTTCGTCGTGCAGCGCCCGCACCGACAGGAACTCGAGCACGCGGTCTTTGACATCGGCGAGACCGTAGTGATCCTCGTCGAGAATCTCCGCCGCCTGCGGAATCTCGAGGTGCTCGGCGGTGCGCTCGTTCCAGGGCAGCTCGGTGATGGTCTCGAGGTAGGTCCGGATGACCTGCGATTCCATCCCTTCGCGACCGATGCGCGACAGCCGGGAGTACTCACGATCGACCTCTTTGCGCACCTCTTCGGAAAGCTCGAGGGCATCGAGCTTCTCCTTGAGCTCTTCGAGGTCGCCGCCGCCGTCGTCCTCCCCGAGCTCCTGCTGGATCGCCTTGAGCTGCTCGCGCAGATACATCTCGCGCTGGCGGTCGCCGAGCTCTTCCTGAACCTTCGACTTGATGCTCTCCTGGGCCTCGAGGACACCGATCTGGCGCTGCACCTGCACCAGCACCCGCCGCAGCCGCTCCTCCACCGAAAGGGTTTCGAGCAGCATCTGGCGATCACCGATCGGCATCTCTGTGTAGGCCGCCACCAGGTCAGCGAAACGACTCGGCTCGTCGGCCGTGTCGATCACCTGGTCGACCACCTCATCCGGCAGACCGGAGCGGCGACCGAGCTCGGCGGCACGCTCCCGAGACTCGCGGTAGAGGGCCTCGAAGGCGGCGTCTTCGCTATCGATCGGGCCCATTTCCTCGGCTTCGCGCACGATCGCCTGGAGGTAGCCGTCGTGCTCGGAGAGGCGCAGGGCGATGCCCCGACTCTCACCGCGCACCAACAATTGCGAGCCGTTGAGGCCGCGCTGGAGCTGAACGATCCGTGCCACCGTCCCGATGGTGTAGAGGCCCTCCGGCCCGACCTCTTCGGTGTTCTGTCGCTGGGCGACGGCGAAAATGAGCTTCTCGGAACTCCGAATCGCCGCCTCGATAGCCTTCAAGGTCCCCGGCCGCCCCACCCCCACGGGGACCGTGACCCCAGGAAACATCACCGCGTCCCGCAAAGGCAAGACCGGGAGGGTCATACTTTCGGACATTCCAACTCCTTCCGCCGGCTGGCTCTAAAATCTAAGCTTCATCAACTCATATCCGATCGAAATCGCCCGGATATAGCGGTCGATGGAGCACAACCGAAGAAGGATCTAACAAATTCCCACTAAGCTTCTGGGTCGAAGTCGATCGCGGGATACCTCTCCCACTCGGCAAAGCCCTCGAACAACCCGGCCGGCCCTTCGATGTGCCGAGTGCGCACCTCTCCGGTCTCGACCTGGCAGGCCAGCCGGAGCTCGGCAGGACGCCGCGCCAACCACACCGCCCAGGGCCCCCGGAAGCCGGCGAACCAGCCCGCCCGGGTGGGAAAGCGACAGATCTCGGTGGCGCCCCCCTCGCGGTCGAGACGCTCGATGACACCTTCCGCGGTGGCCCGCAAGGGAGCTCCCTCGGCGGTTGTACCGACGGTCACGAACCCCCGCAGCGAAAGATGCGGGTAGGGCTCGAGCTTGCCGTCCGGAGCCACCAGCACCCAGCCTCGACCCTCTCCGGAAATTTGGCGAGCCAACCAGTGGTCGCCGAAGCGCGGCGTGGCGTGACTGGCGCGACGGGTTTCGACAGCCCAAGACGAGTCTTCCCCGGACCGGAAGCCAACCAATCGATGGGGCAAGCTGGCGTGGCCCAGGGATACCTGCGGCGGCAGCACCGCTGGACCGCGCACCTCCTCGCCGTCGAGCGCAACGATGCGCCAACGCTCGGGCCGCGCTGCCGGGTCGTCGAGAACCACCCAGTGCTCCGAATCCCACCAACGGGCGCGAGTCGCATAGGGCAGGAACGACGCGAAGGGCACCCAGCGCAACTCTGAAGAACCCTCATAGACCATCAAACCCTGGGAGACGAAGGAGCGAGCCTCGAAGGTCAGCCAGGCGAACCGTCGACCGTCGGGCGACCAGCCGATCGGTAGAGTCATCGGGGGTTGGCGACGACCCTTCAACTGCAACCGGTCGACGGCTCCGCCGGGCTGGATATAGCGCCACTCGACGAGCTCGCCGTAGTCGGCGACGATCGCACCGCCTCCCCCGGGATCGGCGAAGACGCTGCCCACCGGCACGAACAGGTCGCTCACCACCGAGGCACTGCCATCTTCCGCCACCAGCAAGGGGCGGGCGAGGGCATGGTCGAGACCGCGGGCCGGCACGAATCGCAGCTCCCGATCGCCTCCCATGGGCAGAGTCGCCAGCACCTCATCGCCCCGGGGAAGTAGAGGGACCCGCGCCGCCAGCAGGAGACCGGCGAGCAGCAACAGCAGCCCCGGACCCAACACCCAGAGAGCTCGGCGAGCACGCTTGGCATCGGACGGCGAATGGCGCACCGCTCGCCCTGCGGCCAGCACCAGTACCGCGGCTGCGACCCCGACGGCTGCGATCAGAATCTGCAGCAGCAGAGGTTCGCCGCTCGACCACAGCACCGGCAGGGTGCCTTGAGAAGTAGCCACCCAAGGAATGACCAGCGCCAGCAGCAAAAGGACCCCTAGAGCGATCAAGACGGCCCGCCCAGGGCCGCTGCCGAGGCTCGAGGCCAGCAAACCGATGGCTCCCAGTAGGGGTGTCAAGAGCAGGCCGACACGCACCACCCAGCCCGCCAGCTCGGTCAGGTTCAAGAGGTCTCGCAACAGCCCCCCGACCCCGAGACCGGTGATCACCATCACCGCAGCGAAGAAGATCCCCACCACCAGAACGACACCCAGCACCCGCAGCGAGAACAGCAACACCCCGCCGACGGGGCGGGCATAGAGCCAGCCGAGAGTGCCCCGGGAGCGGTCCGCGGCCCAGGTACCGAGGCCGGTGCTGAGGGCGAGAAAGGGCAGCATCAGGCCGAAGCCCAGAGCCGCCACGGACAAGGGCCAATCGCCCGACCAAAAGTCCCAGTGCCCCTCGAGCCAACGGTGGAACAGGGGCATCGACAACAACACCCCGAGACAAACCAACAAGCCCGGCAGGTGACGACGGAGCTCGAAGGCGAGCAGGTGAAGAGCAGCGGTCATGAGGGGGACTCCTGGGTCAAGGCCACAAAGATGTCTTCGAGACCGGCGGGGCGAGCGCTGGCCTCCGGGTGCAGTCGGCGGTAGTGAGCCCAGGTCTCGGCATCCCAGCAGGCTGTGAACACCGCCTCGCGAGTCACCAGCGGCTGCAGGTCCGCCGGCAGATCCGCGCCCAACGGCAACTCCAAGCGCCGCCAGCGGGCCCGCAGACTTTCGACCTCTTCATCCAGAAGTAGGCGACCGCGATCGATCACCAAGACACGATCGAGGGCGGGCTCGATCTCGGCGAGCAGCTGCGAGCTGATCAGAATCCCGGTGCCGGTCTCGACGGCCGCTCCGAGAAGCTCACCGAGCAGGAGTCGCCGCGCCGCCGGGTCGAGCCCGAGGGTGGGGTCATCGAGGAGCAAGAGCCGGGGCCGATGAGCGAGGGCACAAAGCAGCGCAATCCGCGCCTTCTGGCCACGCGAAACGGCCGAAGCGACGGCCCGGCGATCGATTTCGAGGCGGGATTCGAGCTCCTTCGAAAGGGCAGGATCCCAAGTCGGGAAGGTCGCCCGCTGCAGGCCGAGCAAGCGACTCACCCGCATCCCTCGAGGAAAGGACGGCTGCTCCGGCATCCAGCCCACCCGGCCGAGGTGACGCCGCTGCAGAGGATCCCCTCCGAGCACCGCCAGGCGACCACGATCGGCCTCCAGAAAGCCCATCGCCAACTGGAAGAGGGTGCTCTTGCCGGCACCGTTGGCACCCGCCAAGCCCACTACCTCACCAGGCGAAAGGCCGAAGCTGACTCCTGCAAGGGCCGTTGAGCGTCCATAGTCTTTTCCGACTCCATCGGCATCGATCAACCACCTCATGGCTCGTGCTCCTTCCAAACTGCGCCCACCACAGTCATCAGCTCTTTCTCCTCGAAACCCAGCCGGCGGGCCACCGTCACCAGGGCCAAGACATCGCGCCTCAGCAGCTCCCGGGCACGCTCCTGGGCGACCTTCGGAGCGCCCTCAGCCACCACCGTGCCGACCCCTCGCTGGGCGAGGGCCAGGCCGCGCAGCTCCAGCTCGCGCACCGCGCGAGCGGCGGTGTTGGGATTGATGCGCAGAGTCGACGCCAAGACCCGCACCGACGGCAGCGGATCCCCCGGCGACAGGTGCCCGGCCGCCACCGCCAGCGCGACCTGCTCGACGAGTTGCTCGTAGAGCGGCACCGAGCTGGCGAGATCGAGACGCGGAAGCCAGTCCGCCTTCGAAGGGTGTACCATTACACTAGTACATTAGTACAGCCGACTCGGATCCGCAAGCACCGCCCTTGACTCTGGGGTTGGCGTTCGACAGCATCGGCGCGAAAGGATCCGGTCTTCATGCGCCCCGAAGATGCCCAACTGGCAGACGATTACCTCGCTGGCCAACCCACCGCGGTGGCCTCCGTCGAGGGCTGGATCCGTCACGCCGCCCAGCCCTACCGTCGGCGCCTGGCGAGCTCCTGGGACGACGTGCTGCAAGATGTTCGACTCGAGGTCACCCGACTGCTCAGTCAAGGCACCTTCCGCGGCGAGTCGTCCCTCAAGACCTATCTCTGGCGAGTGGTCTGCCACACCTGCCTCGACCGCATCCGCTCCCAGAGCCGCTGGAACTGGGCCGACCTCGACGCCATGCCGGAGTGGGAGGCGGAGACCATCCTCACGGACAGCGGCGCCAAGCTACGGCAGGAATCGAAGGACCTGCTGCAACGGGTGCTCGGGCAGATCTCCGACGATTGTCGGCAACTCTGGGCGATGGTGTTGCGGGGCCTGAGCTACCGCGAGATGAGCGCCTCCGTGGGAGTCGCCGAGGGCACCCTCCGGGTGCGCGTGCTGCGCTGCCGGAAACGGGCCCACGAGCTCCGTTCCGAGTTGCTCGATCACAGTTCTTCGTAACGGCTGTGACACCGAAACGCCTAGAGGGTTGAGGAACCTTCCTGACGAAGGTTCTCTCCGTACGAGGATTGGTACATGGACCGAGACCAAATTCGCGAGCTCCTACCCTGGTATCTCAACGGATCCCTCGAAGAGAAGGAGCGCACCGCCGTCGCCGAAGCGCTGGCGGCGGATCCGGAGCTGCGGCGGGATCTGGTGGAGACCTGGCGGGTGGGCAAGACCTTCGGTGAGCGGGTCCCGACCGCCGAGCTCGTCGCCCACGTCTTCGGGGATGCCACCAGCCTCGACGGCGAGCTCATCGAGCGCCTCGCCGATCCGGAAGAGATCGCCTTGCTGAAGGAAAGCCTGGCGCGCCTCAGCGATGCCCCGGAGGTGGTGCCCTTCCCGGCGGCGCAGCCGGCGCGCCGCTCGTGGCTGCCGGCCGCGATGGCCGCCGGCCTGATGACGCTGGTCGCCAGTGGCGGCTGGTTCAACGAATGGCAGAACGGCCTGCGTTTGGCGGACGACAAGCAGGCCGTCGAACAGCAACTGGCAGCGGTCGAGCAGCAGAAGGAAGACGCCCTCGATCGTCTCGCGGCAAGCGCCGGCGGCGACCTCACCACCGCCGCCAACATCGCCGTCACCTTCCTCGCCGACGGCGTGCAGCGTGGCGAGCCGGCGATCGCCAACCAGCTCGCCCTGCGGCCCGGCAGCGAGCTCCACCTGTTCGAGCTCAACGCCCCGGAGGACCAGGCCGACTACGGCGAGCTCCAGCTCCGCCTGCTGGACGGCGATGGCAATGAAAAGGTGCGGGTCAACGGCCTCGAAGTACAGGGCAACGGCCGCATCACCGCGCTGGTTGATCGCGAGCTGCTGACGCCGGGGCTGCTACGCGGCGAGCTGCGCGGCCGCACCGGCGATGGCGAGTGGCAGCTGCTGCGCAGCTACGCCCTCGAAATCACTCCTTGACCAGCGGACGCGAGACGACGCAGGCGTTGATACCGCCGATTCCCATCGACAGCTTGCCGGCATAGTTGCTCGGTGCCGCCACCGACCGGTCGAAGACGAAGCAGCGGTGGACCTCGGCGATCTCCTCGTTGAGCTCGCTCTCCACCAACGGCGTCGGGTAGAGCTCTCCGCGAGCGTAGCCGAGGTACTGCGCCGTCAGCTCCCAGCCGCCACAGGCTGACATGCCGTGCCCGAAAGTTCCCTTGCGGGCACTCACCAGCACCGAGTCGGGAAAGACGTCGCGCATGCCTTCGACCTCGAGGTAGTCGCCGGGGGTGGCGGTGGCGTGGAGATCCCAGGTGCCGACGTCGTCGGGCCCGATTCCGGCACCTTCGAGAGCCTGGGTGACGGCGGTTCGCGGCCCCTCCTTCGAAGGCGTGATGATGTGATCGGCGTCGGCCGACACGCCGACTGAAACCGGCTCCATGCCGAGGGGCTCGAAGCCCCGCGCCGTCATGTGCTCCCAGTCGCCGACGATCCAGAGGGCGGCGCCGCCGGCGACGTGAGTGCCGCGCAGCTCGCTGAGAGGCTTCGAGACGCTGGCATCGGCCGAGCTGACCCGGGCGTTGTAGAAGCCGCCGACGGTCAACATGTGGGGAGGAGGATCGGTCGCCCCCACCACCACCGCCTTGGCCTCACCACGGGCGATGGTGTCGATGGCGAGCTTCAAGCAAACGCCGAAGGTCGAGCAAGCGGCGACCGGTGCGAAGGCCAGGCCCTTGATCTGCCCTAGCATCGACACCTGCGCCGCCGGCGAGTTGTGGATGTTCCACAGCAGATTGGGGGAAACCGCTTCCCAAGGTGGCTGCGGCGCCCCCCAGTGAGCCTTGAGGCGAGCGAGACGACGACGCTTGGTCTTGATCAAGCGGATCTTGCCCGACTCGACATCGCCCTCGACCCGCAGGGCCTCGATCTCACGCAGCTCGTCGAGGAACTCGGCCAGGCCATCGGAACACGTCATCCAGAAGGCGTCCCACTGCTCGGCGGTGAGCTCGCGCTCCTCGCCGGCGAGGCCCTCCGGCGAGGCCGGCACCTCGAAGGGGGTCGCCGCCGGATCGGCGAGATGATCGGCGAGGGCGCGATTGCGCTCGGGCTGAGCCCAGAATCGGTTCCAGCGCCGCTGAGCGCGATGATGGGCGATCGAAACGTCGTAGATGGTGGGCAAGGCCCCGAGGCCGGTGCCGATATAGACGTGGGCTTCGGTCCCGAGCGCCTGGAGCTCCTGCTCGAGGCCGGGATTCTGACGCAACGCCTGAATATAGGAGCCCACCGCCAACTGGGTGGTGGGATCCATCTTGTCGACCAACTGTGGGAAGCGATTGGGCGGAAAGCGCTCATCGACCCACGGCTTGTAGGCGGCGAAATCGAACTTCGGATCGCCGACCAGGAAGTTGTTCGGGCCGAAGCCATCGAAGGCCGACAGCCAGCTCTCGGAGCCGGCGAGGTTGTCGGCGAACTCGTTCACATCGGCCGATCGCGGGGCGATGATGCCCCAGCCAAAGATCCCTACCTTGCGCACATGTCCCCCTGAGGAATTTAGAGCTCGTCGACCTGTGGCGAGTCTGACTGGCCGTCTACTCCGCCTCCGCCATGGAAATCCGCTCCCCGCCTGGGCTCTCGTTAGTCTCTCCGCGACGAGCGTCGCGCTGAAAACGAGAAGGGCAGGGGACTTGATCCAACCCTACGACCGGCAGTCTAGCGCGGATCTGCCGCTCTCAAATATCAACGAAATTTGCATTTCTAAAATATTGACAATAAAGGTCAGAGCCGCACTGTCACAACACTGCCCTGTGAGCTCCATGCCACGACCCCGCCAGCGCGGTAGAAAACCCTCGTGCGCCAGCCTCGCGGGTCTCCGCGCCTCGATGGCTGGCAAGCAGCCCATTCGTTGTCCCCAGCCGGCCCCCCTGCCGGCTCTTTTTTTATTCGGCGCCAGCCGGCGGCAGGGTCAGCAGCAGCGCCATCAAGTCGACGCCGTACCAGAGGTTGCCCAGCCGCAGATTCTCGTTCGGCGCATGCTGGTTGTTGTCGTGGTTGGCGATCGGCACCCCGATCAAGGGCCGCCCTTCGAAGAGGTAGAGAGGCAGCGAGCCGCCGAGGGTCGGTACCCGCACCACCGGCTCGCCGGCGGCCGCGGTGGCAGCGGCGACGAGGTCCGAAACGGCCGGCAGGTCCATGGCCGTGCGCACCGCTCGGTAACCACCCTGACGAACCACCCGCGCCAGTCGAGGATGGGCTCGGCGGGTCTCGTCGTCGGGAGCTTCCCGCACGATGGTGTAACCCTGGCGGCGGATGTGGTCCTCGACCTTCTGCGCCAGCTCGTCGGGATCGTTGCCGAGCACCAGGCGCAGGTCGATCGACGCCGTCGCCTGCGACGGGATGACGTTGCGCGCCGTCGCGCCGACGGTTGCTCCGGCGAGGCCCCGCAGATTGAGCGAAGGCAACAGCAGGCGCTCGTTGTAGCGCTCCTCACCGACCGACTCGGCCAGGCCGAGAGCGTGGCGCAAGGTCGCTTCGAACTCCGGCACCTCGTCCAAAGCCTGCCGCTCAGCCTCCCCGATGGGCACCACCGAGTCATAGAACCCCTCCACCGTCACTCGCCCGGCTTCGTCCTTCATCGACGCCAGCAGATGCACCAGGCGCTCGCTCGGATTCGGCGCCCAGTTGCCGTAATGGCCGCTATGGAGGGAACGATTGGCGCCGTAGACGGTGATCTCGAGACCGGAGAATCCACGCACCCCGAAGAACAGCTGGGGACGCCCGCTCTGATGCACCGGCCCGTCACAAAACAGCCAGAGGTCTCCGGCGAGACGCTCCCCGAGATGGTCGAGATAGCGCGCCAGGTGCGGCGAGCCGGCCTCTTCTTCTCCCTCCAGCAAGACCTTGAGATTGACGCTCGCCTCGAGGCCGGCGGCGGCGAGGGCATCGAGGGCCGCCAGCAAGGCGATGATCGGCGCCTTGTCATCGGCCGTCGAGCGCCCGTAGAGACGCCAATCGGGGTCGATCTCTTCCTCCGCCGAGGGCCACCGAAAGGGCCGCCCTCCAGCCTCCATGGCGGCACTGTAGAGGGTCGGCTCCCAGGCTCCGTGACGCCATTGGTCGGGGTCCACCGGCTGACCGTCGTAGTGGGCGTAGAAGAGCAGGGTGCGCTGGGCACCGGGAGTCTCGAGCTCGGCGAAGACGATCGGCGCCGCGTCTGCGAGCTCGATCACTTCGGCGGCCAGGCCACGTCGGGTCAGGGCCGTTTCGAGAAATGCGGCGTTGCGGCGAATCGCTGGCCGGTCCGCCGCAACGTTCGGCAAGCGCACCAGCTCGGCGAGCTCGCGGAGAATCTCGCTGCCGTGGACGCTCCGATACTCGCGCGCCGCGGCGAGAGCCGGCGGCTCATCGGCCGCCGGCGCGGGCCGAGCGCACAGCAGCCCGACGAGGAGCAGGAGAATCGCACCCCCAAGCTGTCGCCAGCGACTGTGCCCCCAGCACGCGGGGCGGGCGCCGGCGATGGGACCGGCGGGGTTGGACCGTTGAGCTTCGGCCATCGAATCACTCCTTTAGTGGAGGCTGCTGTGTCGGGCGCGTCCCTGGGTCAAGCATACGCGTTTGCCGGTTGACCCCATCCCAGAGCGCTCCTACAATGTCAAAACCACATAGACAAAGAGCATCCAACGTCGATTCCTACCCGGAGAGGCCCTATGACACTCGCCCGCGTATGCGCTCTCGCCATCGCCACCCTGATGGCCACCTCGCTCGCCGCCGCCCCGGAATTCCGCGTCAACCTCAACGCCGACGCCAAGCAGCGCGAGGCCACCGTCGCCTACGACCGCGACGGCGGCTGCCTGATGGTGTGGCGCAACCTGCGCCACGGCCTCTCGGCGCGCTACTTCCCGGCCGACGGCGCCGCCTCGGACGAGATCCTCCTGGTCGGCAACCGCATGCTCGACAGCAACCCCGGCGAGGGTTACATCTTCGTGCGACGGGACCCGGCGATCGCCCTCCACCCCTCCGGTGACTTCTACCTCTTCTGGACCGAGGAGCGCTCCTACATGCGCGCCGCCATCTTCCACGAAGAGATCACCGTACTCGAGCAAGATGTCCTCGGCCAGCGCTTCCATGCCGACGGCACGCCAGCCGCTGCGCGCTTCCGAGTCCACCGCGAGCGCGCCGGCTGGCAAAGCCGGCCACAGGTGGCGATGGCCTCCGATGGCGCCTTCCTGGTGGCCTGGCAGAGCTACGACCCGGAGACCAGCCGCGAGACCATCGAAGGTCGGCGCTTCACCGCCCGCGGAGCGGCCGCCGGCGGCACGATTCGCATCGACGACGGCCAGGGCGGCCGGGCCCGCAGCCCCCAGATCGCGCGCACCGACGCCGGTGTCCACCTGATCGTCTGGGCCACCCGCAACGACGACGATCGCAACGCCCGCGGCCGCCTCCTCAATGCCCGCGGCCAGGCCCTCGGGAGCTCCTTCGAGCTGCACCCGGAAAGCTCCGACCTGCAGAGCTCACCGGCCGTGGCCACCAGCGGAGATCGCTTCCTCGCCGTCTGGCACGGCGCCATCGACGAGCCGCTGCACTACCGCATCTTCGGTCAGGTGATCGCTTCCGATGGGGCCTTTCGAGGCCCGGTCTTGGAGATCAGCAGCGGCGAGCATCGCGCCCACGCCTACCCGACCGTCGACGCCGCCGCGGACGGTACCTTCGTGGCCGGCTGGCTGGCCTGGATGGGGGACCTCCAGTCTTCCGCCAACGCCCTCCGCCTGAACGCCGACGGCAGCCCGGCGGGCGACCCTATTCGCCTCAACGAGCACCGTCTGGCCAGCCAGTCACTGGCCCTCGCCACGGCACCCAATGGCGACTTCATGGCCGCCTGGGAGGGCTACACGGACGACGACTTCGGGATCTCCGGCCGTCTCGTGGAAGGCGCCGCGAATGCTCGGGTCAAGATTCCGCAGGGCTTGGTCTCACCCGCCGTCGCCCCCTGATGGGCGCCACCTGACGGAGGAGCCGAAGCTTCTCCCTCGAATGGCTTGCGGAGACCGCCGAAATCCGGTCTCCGCGGACGAATCCCTTGACGAGGCCGCCAGCCGGGGGCGAGAGTGAGCCATGTTCTTTCGCCTCGCCCTGCTGTTCATCGCCGTTCCGCTGATCGAGCTCGCCCTGCTGGTCACCCTCGGTCAGCGGGTCGGCCTGGTGCCGACGGTGGCTCTGGTCGTGCTGACCGGCATCCTCGGCGCCGCCCTCGCCCGCCACCAGGGGCTCGCCACCCTCGGGCGCCTGCAAGCGGCCCTCGCCGCCGGCAAACCTCCCCACCGTGAGCTCGCCCAGAGCGCCCTCATTCTGCTCGCCGGGGCGGTCCTCCTGACTCCCGGTCTGCTCACCGACATCGCCGGCTTCTTGCTCCTGGCTCCGGCGATCCGACGCCGCGCCGCCCAGGCTCTGGTGCGAGCTCTCGGCCGCCGCTTCACCCGCGTCAGGGTCAGCGATCCCGGCGCCGTCGAGGTCGACTACGAGGTCGTCGACCCGGCCCCGCGGGGCGAGCCTCGGGAGCCGCCCCGTCGCCTTCCGGAGCCCTGAGATCACGGCGCACCGGCCGCCTTCAACCGCCGCGGATCGCCCCCCGTGGGATTTCCTCACCGCAGCACCTTGACATTCCCGCCTACGTATTCAACAATTAATCCGGATGGACGGATTAATGACTGCAATCACCAGCGCCGGACCCGACATTTTCGACCGCATGGGCGTCCTCTCGGAACCCACCCGCGGTCGCCTGTTGGTGTTGCTCGAAGAGCATGAGCTCACCGTCGGAGAGCTCTGCGCCGTCCTGCAGCAACCGCAATCGACCATCAGTCGCCATCTCAAGGTCCTCGGCAACGGCGGCTGGGTGACCTCCTGGCGCGACGGCACCAGCCGTCACTACAGCATGGACGCCGCTCTGACCGCCGACGCCGGCTCCCTCTGGCGCCTGGTACGGGCCCAGATCGCCGATCTGCCGTCGGCGGCCCAGGACCGCGAGCGCTTGATCGCCGTCCTCGCCGAGCGGCGGACCCGCTCGAAAGAGTTCTTCTCCTCGACCGCCGGCGAGTGGGACCGGCTGCGCCGTGAGCTGTTCGGCGAGCAGGCCGTCTTCGGCCCCCTGCTCGGCCTTCTCGACCCCGGCTGGACGGTCGGCGATCTGGGCTGCGGAACCGCCCAGGCGAGCGCCGCCCTGGCGCCCTTCGTGGGGCGCGTCATCGCCGTCGACGAATCCCCGGAGATGATGGCCGCAGCGGCTGAACGAGTGACCGGCCACGGCAATGTCGAGTTGCGAGGCGGCCGCCTCGAAGCCTTGCCCCTCGGAGATGACGAGCTCGACGCCGCGCTCCTCGTCTTGGTACTGCATCACGTCGCCGACCCGCAGGCGGCACTGCGCGAGGTGGCGCGCGTTCTGGCCCCCGGCGGTCAGCTCCTGATCGTCGACATGCTGCCTCATGATCGAGTCCAGTACCGCCAAGAGATGGGCCATCTTTGGCTCGGCTTCGCCACCGCCCAGCTCGATCGCTGGCTCGAGGACGCCGGCTTCGACGCCATTCGGCGCGTCACCCCGACTCCCGATCCGCGGGCCAAGGGTCCCAGTCTTTTTGTGCTTTCGGCGAGGTGCGGCGGCAACCCCGACCGTCCTCGTCCCTCGTGATCCGATTTTCAACCACCTATCGAACCTTCAAACCTTCATCGGTCGAAACCGCCGGCCTGCGGGCCGGCTCTGAGGAGACTTCGAGCATGACAACCGCAACTCCCACCCGCCACGCCTTCGACATCGCCCGCGAGGCCGGACGGCCGTCCTTCAAGGTCGCCGACTTGAGCCTGGCCGACTGGGGCCGCCGCGAGATCCGCCTCGCCGAGCACGAGATGCCCGGCTTGATGGTGCTGCGCGAGCGCCACCGCGACGACCGGCCGCTGGCCGGCGTCAAGGTGATGGGCAGCCTGCACATGACCGTCCAGACGGCGGTGCTGATCGAGACCCTGGTGGAGCTCGGTGCCGACGTGCGCTGGGTGTCCTGCAACATCTTCTCGACCCAGGACCACGCCGCCGCCGCCACCGTCGTCGGTCCCGACGGCAGCGTCGACGAGCCCACCGGCGTGCCGGTCTTCGCCTGGAAGGGAGAGACCCTCGAGGAGTACTGGTGGTGCACCGAGCAGGCCCTCCTGTGGCCGGACGGCTCCGGCCCGGACTTGATCGTCGACGACGGCGGCGACGCCACCCTGTTGATTCACAAGGGCGTCGAGTACGAAGCCGCCGGCGCCGTGCCGGCCTTCGACGCCAACAGTGAGCCCGAGGAGTGGGGCGTCATCCTCGACGTGCTGCGCGCCCAGCTCGCCAAGGACGGCCAGTTCTGGACCCGCATGGCGGCCGGTATCCGCGGCGTCTCCGAGGAGACCACCACCGGCGTCAACCGCCTCTACCAGATGACCAAGGACGGCACCCTGCTGTTCCCGGCGATCAACGTCAACGACTCGGTCACCAAGAGCAAGTTCGACAACATCTACGGCTGCCGCCACTCGCTGGTCGACGGCATCAACCGGGCGACGGACGTGATGATGGGCGGCAAGGTGGCGGTGGTCTGCGGTTTCGGTGAGGTCGGCAAGGGCTGCGCCCAGTCGCTGCGCGGCCAGGGCGCCCGGGTCATCGTCACCGAGATCGATCCGATCTGCGCTCTGCAGGCGGCGATGGAGGGCTACGAGGTCAAGTCCCTCGAGAGCGTCATCGAAACGGCGGACATCTTCGTCACCGCCACCGGCAACAAGGACATCATCACCGCCGACCACATGGCGCGCATGAAGGACAAGGCGATCGTCGGCAACATCGGTCACTTCGACAACGAGATCGACATGGCCGGTCTCAAGAAGCTGCCCGGCATCGCCACCGTCAACATCAAGCCGCAGTACGACGAGTGGGTCTTCCCGGACGGCCACAGCGTGCTGGTGCTGGC
This sequence comes from Acidobacteriota bacterium, assembly GCA_039028635.1. Classification (NCBI taxonomy): domain Bacteria; kingdom Pseudomonadati; phylum Acidobacteriota; species Acidobacteriota bacterium. Next base: position 7,656 of record JBCCHV010000044.1, on the reverse strand, counting down.
CGAGGGTCGGCTCCTCAACCTCGGTTGCGCCACCGGTCACCCGAGCTTCGTGATGTCGGCCTCCTTCACCAACCAGGTGCTGGCCCAGATCGAGCTGCACAAGAACAGTGACCAGTACGAGCGCAAGGTCTACGTGCTGCCGAAGCACCTCGACGAAGAGGTCGCCCGCCTGCACCTCGACCACCTCGGCGTCGAGCTCACCCGCCTGACCAAGGACCAGGCGGACTACCTCGGCATCTCGGCGGACGGTCCGTTCAAGCCCGAGCACTATCGATACTAGTCGCAAGCTGAAAGCTTGCGACTAGTTCGATAGTTCGTTCGTCTCAGGGGGGCTAAAGGCGCCCCCCTCGCCCACACGCACATGTCGTGTGGGCTCACCCCCGTCCTCGGCGCCGACGGCGCCGCCTCGGGATTCGCCCTCGGGAGCCGGGTGCTGAGCTAGCACCCGGCTTCTTGCTGCAACAGGGCTCACCTCTCCCTTCAACCAGCACCCCGGGCCTCACCCCCGAGACAGCGCCTCGCGGCGCGTACCCTCCATCCGGAGGCGCGGTCGGTTCTGCCACCAAAGTCTGCCAAGTGGGATCTCTGAAGTCTTCCCTTGCAACCCACGCCTGTTTCGTGCACCTCAGCCGGCCAGGCCTCACCCCCGAGACAACGTCTCGCGTTGCGCACCCTCACCCTTCATCCGGAGGGCGCCGAGCAATCGGCTACCCGCTCTGCAGAAACAACACCACCGCGAACACCAGAATCGCCGCGGTAACGAGGACGCGGAGCACTCGGTGGCCGGCCCAAACGGTGAGGTGGACGCCGATCCAGGCGCCGAGGGCGTTGCCGGCGGCGAGGACGAGGCCCAGGGTCCAATCGACTTTTCCCTGCCAGGCGAAGAGACCCAGCGACAGGGGCGTGAAGCACAGCACCACCAGCACCTTGAGGGCGTTGCCGCGCACCAGGTCGAGGCCCAGGCGAGTCAGCACGGCGAGGAGCAGGAAGCCGACGCCGGCCTGCACGAAGCCACCGTAGAGGCCGACGGCGAAGAAGGCGGCGACGGTACCGCCGCGCGAAAGGCGCCGCTCCCCCGCCGGCGGGTTCTCGCCCCACAAGCTCCACAGGACGATCACGATCATCAGCACCGCGAGGATTCGTTGAAAGGCCAGGTCCCCGACGACCAAGGCCGTGGCGGTGCCGATGAGTGCTCCACCGAGCGCCGGCACGATCGCCTGAGCGGCCAGTCGGCGATCGATCAGCTGACGGCGATCGAAGCCCCAGACGGCAGTGACGTTCTGCAGCAGGATCGCGACTCGGTTGGTGCCGTTGGCTACGGTCGGCGGCAGCCCCGCGAAGATCAGAATCGGAAGGGTGAGGAAGGAGCCGCCACCGGCCAGGACGTTGAGCGCCCCAGCCATCAGACCGGCTCCGAAGAGGAGGAGCAAGAGGGTCAAGGTGGAGCGATTCTAGCCCGAGCTTGTCACCACCTGCCGGTGGCACGGCCGTCGGTCGGATTCCGGGGCTCCCTCAGCCTCACCAGTGCCGAGAGACCTCGGCGACGGCCGCGACCCCGGCGCGGTTGTCGCGCCAAGGTGGCTTCGGTAGACTGACGGGCCGGACCGCGAGGCCCGGAATCCGTTTCACGATCTTTGCAGACCCATGAGAGGTGGTGGCCTGCTCCCAGGGCAGGCCTGAAAAGGGAAGTCCGGTGAGAGACCGGCACGGCCCCCGCCACTGTAACCGGGGATGAAAGCGGGAAGGACCCACTGTGTGGGAGGGATCGAGCGCTCGGCGTTCGGTTGCCCGCACGGGAAGGACCCGCCAGTAAGACGATCCGGAAGTCAGGAGACCTGCCCCCTCTCGCGCGCACCCGGGCCCGAACGATCAAGGCGGCCCGACCTCGGGGTGAGGACCTTTCGCGATAACGACGCTGGGCTCCCCCTGCCGTGCGCAGTACCGAAAAGAAGGAGCCGACCATGCGTCGCAGCATTCTGTGGCTGACCGCCCTCGTCGGGGTGACGAGCGGTGTGGCAGCTCAGACCTCGCCCCCCAGCTCTACCTCTCACCTGATTCCGCAGTACTCCGCCGAGGTGATCGTCACGGCGACCCTCGATGAGGAGCCGGAAAGCGAAATCTCAGCCTCAGCCACCGTGATCTCGACCCAGGAGATCGCCGATCGCCAGGTCTCCGAAGTGCTCGACCTGCTGCGCACGGTCCCCGGTCTGGCGGTGGTGCGCTCGGGTTCGCCGGGCAAAGTGACGTCGCTGTTCTCCCGCGGCACCAACTCCAATCAGACCCTGTTCCTGTGGAACGGCCTCGAGATCAACGATCCCTTCCTCGGCGCCGTCGACCTCTCTGGCCTGTCGGCCCACGGCGTCGAGCGCATCGAAGCGGTCAAAGGGCCGTTCAGCGCCCTCTACGGCGGCAGCGCCGTCGGCGGCGTCGTGCAGGTGCTGTCGGCCCAGCACCAAGGCGGCGGAGTGCGCCTCGAGGGTGGCGGCGACGGCTACCGCCGCGGCGCCTTCACCGGCGGCCTCGACGTCGGCACGGTCCATCTCGAGCTCAGCGCCCAGAGTCGCCAGGGCGATGGCCAGGTGGACAACGACTTCTTCGACAGCGACGACCTGGCGGCGCGTGCCGAGTGGCAGGCTCGCCCCGACCTGATGGTTGGTCTCGGGTTGAGCGGCACCGACTCCGAGGTCGGCGTTCCCTTCGGCTTCTTCGGCGATCCGACGCCCAATCAGACCAACGCTCGCGAGCGGCGCCAGATTCAACTGCCGGTTTCCTGGACGAGCTCGGACTGGAGCGTCGACGGTCGCCTCGGCCGATACAGCGAAGACCTGGTGGCGCGCAATCCGGACAACCCCTTCTCGGGCAGCGAAACGGAGGCCACCTCGAGCAGTGCCCGCGCCGTCGCCCGAAGGCAGAGCGACGACCGGAGCTGGTGGATCGCCTTCGGCGGTGACTGGGAGGAGCAGGAGGCAGAGCGCGAGGACGCCTTCTCGGTCTTGCCGACGGTCGATCAGGGCACCTGGGCCGCCTTCAGCCAGCTCCGCCTGCAGCGCGGGCCCGTGACCCTCGATGCCGGGCTGCGCTACGACGACGCCGACACCTTCGGCTCCGAGACCAATCTACGCCTCGGCTCGGTTGTCGCCTTGGGCGACGGCTGGCGCCTGCGGGGTAGCTACGGCGAGGGCTTCCGCCCGCCGAGCCTGTCGGATCTCTACTTTCCGGGCTTCAGCAATCCGGATCTCGAGGCCGAGCGGGCCGAGAGCTACGAGCTCGGCATCGACGGCGAAAGAGGCGCCTGGCGCTGGGGCCTGGTGGCCTTCAACATCGACCAGGAGAACCTCATCCAGTTCGCGCCCCCGACCTTCCTGCCCTTCAACGTCGGGCGGGCCCGCAGCCAGGGACTCGAAGGGCAGGCCACAGTCCGCCTGGACCGCTTCGTCGGCCGGTTGACGGCGACCTATCTCGAGGCCGAGGACCGAGACACTGACAGCCCCTTGCTGCGCCGGCCGGAGGAAAGCGCCGATCTGCTGCTCACCTGGCGCTTCGGCGACTGGACCCTCAATGCCGTCGGCCAATTCGTCGGCGAGCGCTTCGATTTCGGCGGAGTCGAGCTCGACTCCTACACCACCCTCGATCTCGCCACCACCTGGGTGGTGAGATCCTGGGCCAGTCCGTTCCTCCGGATCGAGAACGTCACCGACGAATCCTACGAAGAAGCCGCCGGCTTCCCGGCGCCGGACCGCACCGTCTCGGGAGGCGTGTCCCTGAGCTTCTGATTCTTCGACCGGTAACCCAGGGCCGGTCGTTGTCATCCCGGCCAGCTCGAGAATCTCGCCGGGAGGGCGGGTGAGATTCTCGGGCTAGGCGTGAGTTGGCGTCTCCCCCGTCGCTGGCCGCCGAGCGGGCCTTCCCGCTCCGGCCGATCAGAGCGCTGGCGGGCTATCCACTGCCAATGAAAGCCGATCGAGGGAACCCGATCGGCCTCGGGCTTTCCGAGGTTTCGACCTCATCTTGGTCTCCTTCTCGGAGATCACCCCCTGCCGCTCCCGGTTCACCGGAGCCTTCGCCTCGAGCCACCGTACAGGCGGCGACCGCCAATTTCGGCCTCAGAGTGCGTGCCCGGGGCTTCGCCCCCGGCGAAGCCATCGTCCGTGCCCCCTCTGCGGCCCAAGTTTGCCAGCGCTCAAGCGAATCCCGTAGAATAATTACCTATCCTTTGATGTCTTGTAGGGCTTTGCCACGGTTGCGTCGCAGGGGCGCGACCAATTCGGGCAACGATGCGCGCTTCTTCACTCCACCAGCGCGCCATGGACTGGCTCCATCGGCGCCTTCACCGCCTCCCCATGAGCCCGCGGCTCCTCGTGCCCAGGGGACGTTCGCAGCGCCTGGAGGCCCATCGCGCCCTCTACCGCTGGGCGGCCCGCGGCGCCGGGGGGCAGCGGGCCCTCGATCTGGGATGCGGCACCGGCTATGGCTGCGACGAGCTGATGCTCGCCGGCGCCGAAGAGGTCGTGGGCATCGATGTCGATCCGCGCTGCGTCCGCTATGCCCGGCGCCGGTTCTCCAAGGCTGGTGCCCTCTTCGAAGTCTGCGACCTCACCGGAAAACCGGACGTCCTCCCGCCGCTGCAGAGGCTGGGCGCCGAGGGCGGGGTCGATCTGGCGGTCTGTATCGATGTTCTTCAGGAGCTCGAGGAACCAGACAAGGCGGTGGCGACAGCCGCCCGCTTGCTCAACCAAGGCGGACGATTCATTGCGACCTTCTCCCCCTCCCGTCGGCTGCGCGACGGCGAATGGTGGCAGTGCCTGATTTCCCACTTCCGACAGGTCGAGGCCTGGAGCCTGCGGGAATCGACCACCAGCGCGACAAATCACCATCGCCCCCAAGGACGATTCGTCATCGAGCGCTACGATTCCGACCGGGGCGAGCCGCTCTACCTGGTCTTCTCATGCCGGGATCCTCGGGACCCGCGATCCCTAGCGGCGAGCGAAGAAATCGCCGGCCTGCCGAGTTGGCTGGCGACGGAAAACCCCGTGCCGCCGCTCTTCTCTCGCGTCGGCCGATCCTCTGGCAGAGAACACTGAACCGCGCGGATCGGGAGTCGGCGGCTGCTCAAGAAGTCCTCTGACTCGGCAATCCCGAGTCGGCAGCGCGCGCCCGTGGCTCTGAGAACACCTCCGATGGGCAGTACTGCGGCAGGTACCGCCGACGTCGCGTCACCGCGGCCCGGCTTGATCCTCTCGCCGACGGCAGGCCGTCGCCCTCCGCGACCCAAAAAACAAACGGCCCTCGAGATTTCTCTCAAGGGCCGTTCTCGATATAGCTCCCGGCGACGACCTACTCTCCCACGCCGTCTCCAGCGCAGTACCATCGGCGCTGAGGGGCTTAACTGCCGTGTTCGGGATGGGAACGGGTGTTTCCCCCTCGCTAAGATCACCGGAAAAATCGATCTTTATAAAGCAAAACTGAATTGGGATTCAAAGCGATAGGATCCGCTAATTTAACAAGAATAATGGTCAAGCCAAACGACCGATTAGTACAGGTCAGCTCAACGTCTCGCAACGCTTACACATCCTGCCTATCAACCTCGTAGTCTTCGAGGGGTCTTCAGGGATACCTAATCTTAGAGGGGGCTTCCCGCTTAGATGCTTTCAGCGGTTATCCTTTCCGAACTTAGCTACCCAGCTGTGCCGCTGGCGCGACAACTGGTGCACTAGAGGTTCGTCCATCCCGGTCCTCTCGTACTAGGGACAAATCTCTTCAAGTATCCTACGCCCACATGAGATAGGGACCGAACTGTCTCACGACGTTCTAAACCCAGCTCACGTACCGCTTTAATCGGCGAACAGCCGAACCCTTGGGACCTGCTTCAGCCCCAGGATGCGATGAGCCGACATCGAGGTGCCAAACCTGGTCGTCGATGTGGACTCTTGGACCAGATCAGCCTGTTATCCCCGGCGTACCTTTTATCCGTTGAGCGATGGCCCTTCCATACGGGACCACCGGATCACTAAGGCCTACTTTCGTATCTGCTCGACTTGTAGGTCTCGCAGTTAAGCTCCCTTCTGCCTTTACACTCTACGGCTGGTTTCCAATCAGCCTGAGGGAACCTTCGCGCGCCTCCGTTACTTTTTAGGAGGCGACCGCCCCAGTCAAACTACCCGCCTGACAATGTTCCCGACCCGGATAACGGGCCTGGGTTAGATCTCCAATACGATAAGGGTGGTATTTCACCATTGGCTCCACCGAGCCTAGCGGCCCGGTTTCAAAGCCTCCCACCTATCCTACACATAACGCACCGGGGATCACTGCCAGGGTGCAGTAAAGGTTCACGGGGTCTTTCCGTCTTCATGCGGGTAACCGGCATCTTCACCGGTACTACAGATTCGCTGAGTCTCTTGTGGAGACAGTGCCCAGATCGTTACGCCATTCGTGCAGGTCGGAACTTACCCGACAAGGAATTTCGCTACCTTAGGACGGTTATAGTTACCGCCGCCGTTTACTGGGGCTTAAGTTCGCAGCTTCGTCCGAAGACTAACCGCTCCCCGTAACCTTCCAGCACCGGGCAGGCGTCAGAGCGTATACAGCGCCTTACGGCTTCGCACGCTCCTGTGTTTTTAGTAAACAGTCGCTTCCCCCTGGTTTGTGCCACCACTTCACGCTTACGGAGCAAGTCCGGTCACGTTAACGTGGCCCTCTTTATCCCAAAGTTACAGAGGTAATTTGCCGAGTTCCTTAACCACAGTTCACCCACTCGCCTTGGTCTTCTCGACCTGTCCACCTGTGTCGGTTTCGGGTACGGGCACTACAAGAACTGACTAGAGGCTTTTCTTGGCAGCATAGAATCAGTGACTACGCCTAAACGGCTCGGTATAACGTCTCAGGCTTCATGGGGATCGGATTTGCCTAATCCCCGCCCTACGCGCTTACCCCAGGTCTACCAACGCCTGGGTTCACCTATCTTCCTGCGTCACCCCATCGCTAGCCGCCTCCAAGTGGGTCGATTCGGTTTCCCGAAGGAAACCAGCCTCTTAGCAACTAGGAATTGGCTCTGACGCGCTTGTAGTGGTACCGGAATATCAACCGGTTGTGCATCGACTACGCCTCTCGGCCTCGTCTTAGCTCCCGACTAACCCTGGGTGGACGAACCTTCCCCAGGAACCCTTGGACTTCCGGCGGAGGAGATTCTCACTCCTCTTTCGCTACTCATACCAACATTCGCACTCGACCACGCTCCACGGTGGGTTACCCCTTCCGCTTCACTGCGAGATCGACGCTCCGCTACCGCTCTTTCGAGCCCGCGGCTTCGGCTCTGGACTTGAGCCCCGTTACATTGTCCGCGCAAGACCACTCGACCAGTGAGCTATTACGCACTCTTTAAAGGGTGGCTGCTTCTAAGCCAACCTCCTGGCTGTCTGAGCAGTCTCACATCGTTTACCACTTAGTCCAGAATTAGGGGCCTTAGCCGGCGATCTGGGCTGTTTCCCTCTCGACCATCGAAGCTCATCCCCCGAGGTCTCACTGCTGCGTTATGGAGCCATGGCATTCGGAGTTTGGTTGGGGTTGGTAAGCGTGTAGGCCCCCTTACCCATCCAGTAGCTCTACCTCCATGGCTGAACACGCAACGCTGCACCTAAATGCATTTCGCGGAGAACCAGC